>JAYTRS010000344.1:0-4175 GCA_043746065.1 Bacteroidota bacterium
TGAAAAAAAAAGTATTTTAAAAGTAATTTGCATAAATCTGTTGCTAAATTTGATGATTTAAAGATAATGTATTATTTGTATGATTAAAACAGAAACAACACTAAGAGTGCGTTATGGTGAAACCGACCAAATGGGCTATGCCTATTATGGCGTATATGCGCAATACTATGAAGTAGGAAGAGTTGAAGCGATGCGGTTATTGGGCTTTAGCTATAAAGATGTAGAAGAACGTGGTATTTTAATGCCCGTTGTTGATTATACAATTTCTTACAAAAAACCCGCCTTTTACGACGATGAAATTACAATAGTTACTACATTAAAAGAAATACCAACAGGTGTAAAAATAATTTTTGATTATGAATGCTACAACTCAAAAAACGAATTATTAAATACTGGCAAAGTAACGCTTGTTTGTATTAATAAAAGCGCCAATAAAATGTGCAAATTACCACAGTGGTTTATTGATGCCATGCAAGATTTTTTTTAATTAAAAACCATAAATTTTACTTATTTTCGTTTCTCAATTTTATATAAATGATTTCTACTAAAAAAATTCAAATGGTTGACTTAAAAAGTCAGTACCAAAAAATAAAAACCGAAGTAGATGCTGGCATACAAGAAGTATTAAATACAACTGCTTTTATTAATGGGCCTGCTGTTAAAGAATTTCAGGCTGATTTTGAAACCTACTTAAATGTAAAACACGTTATACCTTGTGCCAATGGTACCGATGCCTTACAAATAGCCATGATGGCCTTAGATTTAAAATCTGGTGACGAAGTTATTACCGCCAGTTTTACGTATGTGGCAACAGCCGAAGTAATAGGTTTATTAGGCCTTACACCCGTTTTAGTAGATGTGTATGAAAATACCTTTGATATAAATATTGAAGCCATTGAAAAAGCAATTACTCCAAAAACAAAAGCCATCGTTCCTGTACATTTATTCGGACAATGTGCAGATATGGAACGGATTATGATCTTAGCAAAAAAACATAATTTGTATATAATTGAAGATGTAGCACAAGCTATAGGTGCCGATTATACTTTTTCTGATGGCAAAAAAGCCAAAGCAGGAACAATAGGAACAATTGGCTGTACCTCCTTTTTTCCGAGTAAAAATTTAGGTTGCTATGGCGATGGTGGTGCCATTTATACTAACGATGATGCACTTGCAAAAAAATTACGCATGATAGCTCACCACGGGCAAAGTGTGCAATACGTTCATGATGTGTTAGGCGTAAATTCGCGATTAGATACAGTACAAGCAGCTGTTTTAAAAGTGAAATTAAAACATTTAGATGAATATGCTGCCGCAAGAAACAAAGCAGCAAGTTACTACGATAAAGCTTTAGCAAATCATCCAAAACTAAAAATACCAGCTAGAGCAAAAAATTCAACGCATGTTTTTCATCAATACACATTACAATTAAATGGTGTTGATAGAACCAAGTTACGTGAACAATTAACCGAGCGTGGCATTCCTGCCATGATTTATTATCCAATTCCGTTACACGAACAAAATGCTTTTAAAAGTGATAGATTTAAAAAAGGAGATTTTCCTGTAACAGAAAAATTATGCGCCACCGTTTTATCTCTTCCTATGCATACTGAAATGGATGAAGAAACTTTGAAATACATTACAGATAATCTTTTAGAATTAGTAAAATAAAAAAAATGAAAATTGCAGTAATAGGAACAGGATATGTAGGCTTAGTAACAGGAACTTGTTTTAGCGAAGTAGGTGTTGATGTAACCTGTGTTGACATTGATCAAAAAAAAATTGATAATCTTAACAAAGGAATTCTTCCTATTTACGAACCAGGCTTAGATGAAATGGTAACTCGCAACGTTCAAAAAAAGCGTTTGCATTTTTCAACATCATTAAAAGAAAGTATTCAAGGTGCAGAAGTAGTATTTATTGCCGTTGGTACTCCGCCTGACGAAGATGGCTCTGCCGATTTAAAATACGTATTAGCAGTAGCCGCAGGTATTGGCGAACACATGCAACATCCTTTAGTGGTGGTTACCAAAAGCACAGTGCCTGTTAGCACTGCCGAAAAAGTTCGTAAAGCATTGCAAGAACAATTATCAAAACGCAATTCTAATTTAGATGTTTATGTGGCTTCAAATCCTGAATTCTTAAAAGAAGGAGCCGCTATTGAAGATTTTATGAAACCCGATAGAATTGTTGTAGGAATTGATAAACCTGAAGCCGAAGATTTAATGCGTAAGTTATATAAACCCTTTCTAATGAACGGACATCCAATAATTTTTATGGATATTCCTTCCGCAGAAATGACAAAATACGCTGCCAACGCTATGCTAGCAACAAAAATTAGTTTTATGAATGACGTTGCAAATCTTTGTGAAATTATGGGAGCTGATGTAAACATGGTGCGTAAAGGAATTGGTAGTGATGCACGTATTGGTACTAAATTTATTTATCCTGGCGTTGGTTACGGAGGAAGTTGTTTTCCAAAAGATGTAAAAGCATTAATTAAAACCGCTAAAGAAAATAAATACAACATGCGGATTTTAGATGCAGTTGAAGAAGTGAATGATAATCAAAAACAAGTATTATCTAACAAAGTAAAAGCACATTTCAATAATAATTTAAAAGGCAAAAAATTTGCATTATGGGGCTTATCATTTAAACCAAAAACAGATGATATGCGCGAAGCACCAAGTTTAGTAATTATTGATAATTTATTAAAAGCAGGCGCAAGTGTAGTTGCTTACGACCCAGTTGCCATGCATGAGGCTGAACGTATTTTAGGGAATACAATTTCTTATAGTACAGATATGTATGATACTTTAAATGATGCTGATGCCTTATTAATTATTACAGAATGGCCAGAGTTTAGAGTGCCTAATTTTGATGAATTAACAAAGCGCTTAAACCAAAAAGTTATTTTTGATGGTAGAAATATTTTTGATCATAAAGAAATGAAACAAATAGGGTTTGAGTATTACTGTATTGGGATAAAAACTAATTAGCCCGTGTGGCGATTAGTGAATTTAACGATTAAAAAAAATTGAATAAAATAACATTTCTTAAATTGTCAAATTTATAGAGTTAACTAATTTAGAAAATATGCAAAAAAGAATTTTAATTACAGGTGCAGCAGGCTTTTTAGGCTCACATTTGTGCGACCGTTTTATTAAAGAAGGCATGCAAGTAGTTGCTATGGATAATTTAATAACAGGCGATTTAAAAAATATTGAACATCTTTTTAAATTAAAAGAGTTTGAATTTTATCATCATGATGTATCAAAATTTATTCATGTGCCCGGGCAATTAGATTACATTTTGCATTTTGCATCACCCGCAAGTCCTATTGATTATTTAAAAATTCCTATTCAAACATTAAAAGTAAGCTCCTTAGGTACACACAATGTGTTAGGTTTAGCAAAAGTAAAAAATGCACGTGTATTAGTTGCCTCAACAAGTGAGGTATATGGCGACCCACATGTACACCCTCAAACCGAAGATTATTGGGGCAATGTAAATCCGGTTGGTCCGCGCGGCTGTTACGACGAAGCCAAACGTTTTATGGAAGCGATGACCATGGCGTACCACGATGCGCATGGGCTAGAAACTAGAATTATAAGAATTTTTAATACTTACGGCCCTCGTATGCGATTAAATGATGGGCGCGTATTACCTGCATTTATTGGACAAGCATTACGCGGAGAAGATTTAACCATGTTTGGCGATGGTAGTCAAACGCGAAGTTTTTGTTATGTAGATGATTTGGTGGAGGGTATTTACCGTTTATTATTAAGCGATTATCATTTGCCTGTAAACATTGGTAACCCCGATGAAATAAGTATTAAAGATTTTGCCGATGAAATTTTAAAATTAACAGGCGCTAACCAAAAATTAATTTCGTTACCGCTTCCTAAAGACGATCCAAAACAACGTAAACCAGATATTACAAAGGCGCAACAAATTTTAGGTTGGAATCCAAAAGTAAACCGTGCCCAAGGTTTAAAAATTACTTACGAATATTTTAAATCGTTAAATAAAGAAGAATTAAATAAAGTTGAACACAGAACGTTTGGTTAATTGATTGATTTTTTTAACACAAAAAAATTAACAAAAATTTGCTTTTGTAATTAATAGTTTATATATTTGCTAAAAGCAAAGGGCTAAATGCACACATTTAATTA
>JAYTRS010000345.1:0-4170 GCA_043746065.1 Bacteroidota bacterium
CCCGCATAGCTTAACGTATTTGTTAGTTTATCAACAACACAAATACCAATATCCATCCCTTCATTTACACTTTTTTTAGACGTTTGTTTGCGTTGCAAATAGTTGTAAATTTCAATATTTACTTCTTCTAATATTTGTGAAGCGGACGTAATTTGTTTTTGTAAAATAATTTTATTTAAAAATTCGTTGGCAAACAATGTTAATAACGATGCAGGAACACCATGCCCCGTGCAATCGCCAACTACTATTATTGCTTTTTCTTCTATTTGCCTTATCCATAAAAAATCGCCACTTAAATTATCAATAGGCTTAAAAAGCATAAAATAATTTTTAAAAATAGTTTGCAATTCATTTTCGGATGGAAAGATGATATACTGTATTTCTTTGGCAGCCTCCATACTTTCAGTAATATTTTTATTTTTTAGTTCTAATTCATTTTTTTGTAGTTGGGTAATTTGTGTTTGGCGTTGAATAAGTACTTTTTGTTTAGATGTAATTTGTAAGCGGTTAAATAAAAAAATTAAAAAAGCTGCAATAATAACAATACCTAATATTAATGAAATACGAATTATTTTTTGTTGTTTAAGTTCGGCTTTTTGTATGGCAAGTTGGGTGGTAATAATTTGTTTTTGCTCCACATTTTTAACGCTATCTGCAAGGGCTTTAGTATCGTATTCGTATTTAAATTGTTTTTTTAAAAATACTTGTTTTGTACTATCGTTTAAAACGCTATCGCGCAGGGCATAATAATGGTTAGTCATTTGCAATGCTTTTTGGTATTGATTTGTTCGGGCATATACTTTACAAAGTATGTTTGCCGACATTTGTGTTTCGTAAGGGGCTTTTAATTGGCTACTAATAGCATAGGCCTTTAAAGCATACTCCAGTGTTTTAGCATTATTATTTTGAATGTAATACGCTTCGGCTAGTCTGAAATAACAGGTTGATTGGGCAAGTGGTGAATTTTGTTGTAGAGCCAATTTCATTGCTTGTTCGTACATTTTAATGGCTAATGCATAATTTTTTTTCATCAGATATATATAACCTACATTATTATATGCGGTAATTAGCTCATTTTTACGACCTAACTCTTCAAATAACTTTACACTAAGTGTTAGGTATTTAGAGGCCTCCTCTATATTGTTTTGTTTAAAATAAACTTTACTAATGTTACTATATGCATTGGCTAAATATTTTTTTATATTTAATTTTTTAGCAATTTCTATGCTTTTATAACTATAATCTAATACTTTTTGATAATCATTTAAATCATAATAAAAAAGTGCTAAAATATTATAAAGACCTGGTTTACTTGATTCATCTTTAAGTTCTTCGCATAGTTTTAAATTTTTTAAACAATAATCAATGCCTACTAATATGTTACCTTGTTTACGGTAAGCTAGGCTAAGCCCGTTATAAGACATGATTAAGTCGGTTTTTTTATTTAATTTTTTAAGTATTTCGGCACTTTTGCTATAAGCCTCAATCGCTTTTAAAATTTGTGAAGTTTGATAGTAATTATTGCCAAGATTGTGAAGAGTACCTGCTACTTGTATGCTATCGTTATTTAAGATTTGTATTTTTAATGCTTTTTCAAGGTATTGATTTGCCGCTTGATTATTTCCTAGGTTTCCTTCATGCACGCTTTGATTATTTAAAACTAATGCATAATAATTTAGTAGGCTTTTTTTTGACGATGAGATGACTTGTTTTGCTTTTAAATTACTTTCTAAACTTTTTGTTTGTAAGGAGTTTGAAGGGAATACATTTAATAATTTATCTGCAATTTTAATTGCAGGAAGTGTGTATAAAGGAATGTCCGACTCATCACATACCTCTGATAACTGCGAATACAAGCGTAATTTTACCGTATCTGTTTTAGCACTTTGTAGTAATTTTTTTAGTGAATCAACTTGATTTTGAGAAAGCAACAAATTTGTAATTAAAAGAAAAAATACAATACAAATTTTATAATTTATTTTATACATATTTCAAATAATTTTATGAGTACTTAAATTAATCATTTAAATTTTAAAGCCAAATACTAAAATATCGTCTATTTGTTTTTCAGATACTGTTGCTTGTGAATAAACGTTTTGAATATTAATTTTTTGTTCGGAAAATGATACGTTAATATTGTTTTTTATAAAGTTTTCAAAGCCATTAAAGCCAAATTTAGTTTTATTGCTGCGGTATTTCAATTGGTCTTTAAACCCATCGGTTGTGAGATAAAAACCATTTATTTCGTTAAGTAAAAATGTTTGCTCGGTTATGGTAGTAAGGTTTTTATGTTTGCCTAATTCTACTATATGGCTTTCGGCAATTTTAAACTCATTCCTATTATTTACAGTATATAAATTTATTTTTGCGCCAGCATAACTTAATTTATTCTTGGATTTATCAATAATACAAATGGCAATATCCATCCCTTCATTTAATGTTTTTTTTGTTTTTTGTTTACGTTGTAAATAGTTATAAATTTCAACATTTACTTCCTCTAAAATTTGTGAGGCGGATGTAATTTGTTTTTGTAAAATAATTTTATTCAAAAATTCATTGGCAAATAAAGTCAGCAACGATGCAGGAATACCGTGCCCAGTGCAATCACCTAACACTACTATTACTTTTTCATCTATTTGTTTTAACCACAAAAAATCGCCACTCAAATTATCGTAGGGCTTAAATAATATAAAATAATTATTAAAAATAGTTTGTATCTCCGTCTTATTTGGAAAAACACTGCGCTGTATATCCCTAGCAGCCTCCATACTTTCGGTAATGTTTTTGTTTTTTAACTCTAATTCGTTTTTTTGAAATTGGGTAATTTCTGTTTGTTGTTGTATAAGGGTTTTTTGTTTAGAGGTAATGATTAAACGATTAAAAATAAATACTAAAAATACTGCTATCACTATAATACCTGCAATTAATACAAAACGAATGGTTTTTTGCTGTTTAAGTTCAGATTTTTGTAATGCTAACTGGGTACCAGCAACTTTTTGTTGTATGTTGTTTTTTATGCTGTCGGCCAATGCTTTTTTATCATAATCGTATTTAAATTGTTTTTTTAAAGCTTCGCGTTTAGTGTCATCATTTAAAATGCTATCGCGCATGGTGTAGTAAAGGTTGGTCATTTCAAGCGCTTCTTTATACTTATGGGTACTGTAATAAATATCTTTTAGTTGTGCTGCCGCATTTTTAATATCTCCTGGTATTTGCAGTTGTTTACTTATTTCGTATGCTTTTAAGGCATAAGGCAAGGCTTTTGATGCATTATTTTGCAATAAATACACCTCGCTTAATTTATAATTAGAGTTTGCTACCCCATCAATTGCTTTAATTTCGGTAGCTAATTGTAATGATTTTTGATAATAGCGAGTGGCTTCACTATAATTTTTTTTATCTTTATAGATAACGCCAATGTTATTATAAGCCGTTACTAATTGGTTTTTATCTCCTAACTCTTCCGTTATTTTTAAACTCAAATTTAAATACTGAAGCGATTTTTCTAAATCATTCCGTTTTTTATAAATATACGCAACACCATTATAAGCATTTGCCATGGTTCGTTTTGAGTTTAACTTTTTACATAGCTTTAGGCTTTTTTCGCCATATTCTAAAGCTTTTTGGTAATCTTCTAAATCTAAATAATATACATTTAAGCTGTTGTAAAGATTTGCTATACCTTCTTCATCTTTTAACTCTTCGCAAATTTTTAAGCTTTTATAGATGTAGTCAATTCCTTTTAATATATCTCCACTACTGCGGCTTACTATACTTAAACCATTGTAGCATTGTGCAATACCTTGTTTATCTTTTAAATAAATATATAGTTTTAAACTTTCGTTAATTGCTTGGGTTGCTTTTGGAATATTACCCATATAAAATAAATTTGTACCTATATTATTTAGCGTTGAAGCCATTTGTATGGTATCATTATTTAAGGTTTGTACTTTTAAGGCTTTTTCTAAAACCGAAATACCTTCGGGATTATTGCCGTGGCTAATTTCGTACACTCCCTGGCAGTTAAGTAACTGACCATAATAGTTTAAAATTATTTTTTTTAAATTTTTAGGTGCTTTATTACTTAAATCGCCTTCGGTTGTATTTTTATCTATAGAGGTAGATAGGTAATTTTTTATTAATTTTTCTGCTATTTCTATCCCTGGCTTG
>JAYTRS010000346.1:0-4170 GCA_043746065.1 Bacteroidota bacterium
AATTTTTAATTTTTACTAATATAATTTGATTTTACTAAGTTTTGTTTTTCATCACTTGATAAATAATTTATAGGGCTAACTAAACGGGCTATTTTTTCAATACCAATGTAGTAAGGCAAATGCCCGCCTTTTACTTTTTGAGCATAATCGGCTTCAAATTTTATGATATCAATAAAGTTATTGTCGGTAAGTAAATTTTTTGTGGACGTTTTAGTATTATTATTTTTCATTTTATATAATTTTTTTGTTCGGTTTATGGAACAGATTAGTCAATTTAATTTTTTTGATTTTGATTTGATGAGGAATCATCTAATACAACATTTACTTAGCATTTGCTAAGTAAATGTTTAAACTATAAAGTTTAAGAAATGCCTAGCACATACAACAGCAGCAACACATACAAGGTGTAACTGAAAATAAAAATTTAATTATACTCGAGTGAGTACTTAGTTTTTTGTTTTGATTTTGAATGTGTGCGTTTTTCATTTTTATTTTTTAATTTATTGTTCCTCTTACTCTCATCAGAGGTAGGATTTAGCACCGGTTTTCCAATCTCGTGTTAATGAGACTTTTAGTTGGTTGCCTGCAAGTCAGTGAGCCTATTCTCTCGTTGCATCTTAATAAACTAAAACACAAGTGTGATTTAATCGTGTACAAATTTATGGAATTAATTTTCATTAATCCAAATAAATTTTAAAATAATTTAATTTTGCTTGCTTGGTAGGGGTTTATAAGGTATGGGTTTTGTTTTTACGAACCCGAAACTAATTTATTACGTAAAGTTGTAATTTTTTCGTTAATGTCTTTTATTGAATTTAAATTAAACGTTTTAATACCTTCTTTTGTTTTGTAACAAATTAGTAATGCTTTTAAATCTAACACTAAAAATTGCGAGGTTTCATCAAGGTTAGAGGCTTCTAACATAATAATTAAATTTTTTAAAGATTCTTGCTGTATTAAAACGGCTTGTACTAAACTTTCAGAACCTACTGTTTTAGCAAAACTACAGCCTACATATAATCCTTCAATCCAACTACCAGCAAGTATTACCGCAGATGTTGCGGCTCTACCATCATTTTTTAAAATTTCGTCTGATTTTTTAAATGCGCCTGTGATGATTTCTAAAGTACTGTCTTTATTTTCTTTATTAGCTTCCATTCTATCAAACATTTTTTGATCGAAAGCACTGCTAACCCCAATATTTGAAGCTAAAGAGTTTACGCATTTTAAAAATATTAAACTTTCTTGTGTTTCTTCAAACGAATTGGCAATACTTAAATCAGTGCCATAAATACCAAGGTTTACGGCTTTATAAAACTCAACGCTATATTTTGTTATTGAGTTGGGATTGTTTAATAAGTTGCCGTTATATTCTATTTTATTTTCTTCAATTAATTTTAAAATTTTTACACGATCGGGTACAGTGTTAAATACATTTTGTGCATTTAATTTGGTTTCGGTAACTGCTTTTTTAGTGCTCTCGTCTTCTAGTACATTTGTATCGTCTGTTTTTTCGTTTTTACAAGCACTTAACAAAAGAATAAATGTAAAAAATGATAATTGTTTTAAAAATTTTGTCATAAACGGCTAAAGGTTTTACAAATATAATATAATATTCCTATTTTTTAATTCCGTTTTGGTACATAATTCTATTCATTTCTTTACCATTTTTATCGTAAAAAATCCATTCTCCATCGGCTACGCTTTGTACTTTACCTTTGCGGCGATCTTTTATAATGGTGTAATTACAAACGCTTTGTAATTTGGCATTGGAATAATAGGAAAGGCTTGTACCACTTAGTTTACCTTTTTTAAAGTGTTGTATGCGATTAATACCTCCCGTTTCGTAGTAATAGGTCCACTCACCTTGTTGGTGTCCTTTACGGTATTTGCCTTTGGTATCAATAAAGTTACCTCGTTCAAACCATTGGGTATAATTACCATGTTTTATACCATTTACGTAGCTGCAAATTTCGCGTTGTTGCCCACTTTCGTAGTAATAATTCCATTTACCAGATTTTTTACCTTTGCTATTATAATTACCAACATAATTTAATTTGCCATTACAGTACCAACCTGTCCAATCGCCAAAAAATTGGTCATCTTTAAAACTGCCTTCGTCTTTTTTTGTGCCATTTTCGCACCAGCTTAACCACAAGCCATTGGCTTTTCCGTTTTTGTAGGGACCTTCTTGTAGTTTTTTACCGTTTTCAAACCAGGTTGTCCAAATACCAGTCTTAAGTCCGTCAGCATAATCGCCTTGTCGCCATTTTTCGCCACCTTTATAAAAATAGTTCCAAGTGCCTGTTTGTTTATCATTTAGATAATAGCCTTCGCTTTCAACTTTACCGTTACTGTAGTAGTAAGTCCATTTATTATCTCGTAAGTTATCTTTTAGGTTTCCTATCATTTCGGGGAAACCTTCTGGAGTATAAAATTTCCAAACGCCATTTTTTTTATTGTTGCTAAAGTTACCTTCGCTTTTTAGTTTATGATTTGGAAAATAGGAAGAATAATAGCCGTTTAAAAGTCCTTGTTGATAATTAGCTTCGTAATCTAATTCGCCATTGGCATGAAAAAAACGCCATAAGCTATCTTGTAAACCATTTTTATATTGCCCCATGGCTTTAATAATACCATTATCATAGTTTGCAGTAATACTTCCGTTACCATTAGTTATCAGTTGTTTGCCTGTATTATCCCATAAATTAATGAGGTACAGGGTGCTATCTTTGTATTCTTTTACGAATTTTTTTTGATTATTTTTTTCGTAATATTCATCCCATTGACCACAGGGTTTGCCATTACAATAATTTTGAATAGCACATATTTGTCCTGATTTAAAAAAGGTTTCAACTTTACCATTACGTTTATCTTTTTCAAAAATACCTTTACTTTCTATTTGTCCGTTATCAAAAAAGTAAATCCATTCGCCGTCTCTTTTTCCGTTTACAAAGGGTTCTCTGCTTTTTATTTTGCCATCTTCGTAAAAGGCTGTCCAAGTGCTATCGGCTAAATCTTTTACATACCTTGTAATTTGTGCTATTTTACCCGATTTAAAAAAGTAAGTATTGGTGCCCCATTTTTTGCCTTTAAAATAACGTTCAACAGCTTTTTTAGTACCGTCTTCGTAATATATAACCCATAAGCTATCTTCTTTACCATAGCTGTAAAAGCCTTTACGACTAACGTTACCACTTTTGTAAAACTCGGTATGTGGACCATTGGGCATACCTTTATAGAAATCAGTTTCGGACTTTAATTTTGTTTGTTGAGCATCGTAAAACTCTTGTTTTAATTGCCCAAAACAATTAAAGAAAGTCATGCATAATAACAAAAAGGTATAGAGGTAATTATAATAGCGCATTTTATAAAATTAATTTATGTAATGCAATAAATGTAGATTGGTTACACTTTTTATAAACAATTTAACGGTAATTGGTTTTTGATGATACGTATCCTTCAGTTTTATAATTTAGATAGTTTTTTATTTATTCTAATGTAAAACCTTAGGTATTATAATGTAACGTTAAAATATTGATTTTACTTCATTGCGTAAATTATAACGGCTACTCATTACCTCACCATAAGCGCCAGCACTGCGTATGGCAATTAAATGCCCACGTTTAGTTTCGGGTAAACTAACTGCTTTACCAAAACAATCGCTGCTTTCGCAAATAGGGCCAACAACATCATATTTTAAATGTAGATTGGTAGATTCATTATTTGCAGATATATTCTCTATTTTATGAAAGGCTTGATAAAGTGCAGGGCGTATAAGTTCTGTCATTCCTGCATCTAAAATAGCAAAATTAGTATTAATGCCATTTTTAATATAGAGCACTCTGCTAATTAAACTACCGCATTGGCCTACAATACAGCGCCCCAATTCAAAATGTACGTGTTGTTGGGGTTGTAGTTCTAAAAATTGTTTAAATACATTAAAATAACTTTTAAAATCAACAATGGCTTCGGTATCGGGTTGCGAATAGTCTATGCCCAAACCACCACCCAAATTAATATGGGGCAGTAAATACCCTTTTTGTATAAACCATTTATTAATTTCGTTTACACGCTGACATAATTTTTTAAACGGACTCAAACTCGAAATTTGCGAACCGATATGAAAGTGCAGACCGATTAGTTTTAAGTTGGGAAGGTTTTTTAGAA
>JAYTRS010000347.1:0-12634 GCA_043746065.1 Bacteroidota bacterium
CAACGGTACTTTTACCAACCCCACCTTTACCACTGGCTACTGCAATAATGTTTTTTACCTCGCGAAGGGTGGTTTCATCTTTTTCTTTTTTAGAAGTAACAGTGGCCGTCATGTTAATTTTAACCTTTGCGTCTTTATCAACATAATGTAAAATGGCATTCATACACGCATTGTGTATCATGTCTTTCATTGGGCATGCTGGTGTAGTAAGTACAACCGTAAAGGCTATATTTTTACCGTTAACTTCTACATCTTTAATCATATTTAGGGTAACTAAATCTTTTTTAAGATCAGGATCATCTACATATTTTAGAGCGTCTAATACGGTTTGAACGGTAATTTCCATAATTTATTGAGAATTGTAAAGTGCTAATTGAACATTTTAAATGTTAACTGTTCAATTATCAATGTTAATTAAATTTAACCTTTTACTTCTTGGTAGTATCCTTTATTGCTGGCTGAACTAGAGGCTGTTCGTTCATAATTTGCATGGGTTGGTTAATGCGAGATTGGATAGCGTTTGTCATCGAATCTTGAATAATTTTATTGCGTGCATCTGACTGAACACGATCTTCGGCCGCAGGACCACAATTAGTAAACGCTATTGTAATTAAAGATAGAGCAAAGATTAGTGTGTTTTTCATTGTATATATTTTAACTTATAAAAGTAATAAATTTATTTTATTGAGCTTTAACAAAAAAGTATAAAAAACAGAAAAGCCCCAAGCACAAGGCTTGAGGCTAATCAGCTAACTAAACACAAATTATTAATGTTTTTTAGTTTCAACTACAGTTGCAGTTGCAGCAGCTGCATCAGCAGCAACTTTAGCTAAACTATCTGCAGTTGCAGTAGCAGCAGCAGCAGCAGCTTCAGTTTGTGCAGTAACTACTGCAGCAGCTGAATCAACTAAAAACTTAGCTCTTTCTTCCATTTTAGCTTTTTCTTCAGCTGAAGGTCCACAAGAAACCATAGTAGCAACCATTGCTACGGCGATAAATGATAATACTTTTTTCATGTTGTTTTGTTTTAAATTGTTTGTTAATTTTACATTTATACCAAAAACAAAAAATAGTAACCCATAAAAATTATATTATTTTAAAATAACTTATAAAGTGTTGATTATCAAATAAATAAAATTTATTTTTTTTAATTTTACATTTTTAATTTAAAATTTATAATTCCCAAAAGGGTTACCTTTAACAAAAAGTTGTATTAATTAAAACAAGGTTGTATGTCAAAACCCAAATTGCAGTTTACCGATAGCCAATTTATAGATGGCTTGCGCACTAACAGCAATGAAGTATTGACGGCTTTGTACAAAAAATATTACAACATCGTTCTTAAACTTATTGTAAGTAATAATGGTACACAAGAGGAGGCGCAAGACATCTATCAAGAAACTATAATTATAGTGTTTGAAAATGTAAAAAAACCACAGTTTGAGTTAAATTGCCAGTTACAAACCTATATTTACTCAATAGCAAAACGCCTTTGGCTAAAGCAATTGAAAAAAAATGGTAAAACATTTTTGTTTAAAGAAGGGGAAGAAGAGGGAGTTGCCGATGTAACCAACGATTTAAGCGAACATTTTAAAAAAGAAGATGATATTTTTAAAATGAATCAAAGTATGGAGTTGTTAGGCGAACCTTGTAATACCATTATAAACGATTTTTATGTTTTAAAACTGAGCATGGATGATATTGCCGAAAAATTTGGTTATACCAACAGTGATAATGCTAAAACACAAAAATACAAATGCTTACAACGTTTAAAAAAATATTTTTTTGAAAAACAAGTTGAACACGAATTGAATTAATTAAAGATAAAAATGAAAAATGTAGATTTATTTGATGATTACTTAAACAATCATCTTAGTGCAGAAGAAAAATTAAATTTTGAAACACAATTAAATAGCGATGTTATTTTTAGCAAAGCATTTAACGAACACAAATTAGTTGTTGACGCACTTATATTAAAAGCACAAAAAATTGAATTAAAGAAAAAATTACAAACTATTCATGCTAATGAATTTGGTAATGATGCTAAAGTAATTTCAATTAATAGTACGTTTTTTCAACGTTATGGTAAAACCATTGCTGTTGCGGCAAGCACAGCGGCTATAGTAATGGTGGGCTCGTTAGCATTATTAACGGCTCAAAAAAATAATAGCAATCAAATTACCGATTTAAAGCGTGATGTATTGGCTTTACAATCTACTAAAGATGCTATTATTAACGAAATAGGCAAAACAAATTCTAAATTAAATTATGCTCCTGCAAACCTTGAAGGTAGCGCATTTGCGTTAAACAATAAAGGTTATATTATTACCAGTTGGCACATGGTAAATGGAGCGGATAGTGTTTTTATACAAAATAATACTATTGAGCGTACTTTAGCCAAAGTAGTTTTGTGTGAACCAAGCTTAGATTTAGCCATATTAAAAATAGAAGATGCTGAGCTTATAAAAAATTGGCAAGTGCCTTTTGCCTTTAACGATAAGCTATCCGAAATTGGCGAAAAAGTATTTACCCTTGGCTATCCTCGTAAAGATATGGTTTATGGCGAGGGCTCTTTAAGTTCGTTAAGTGGTTTTTATAACGATACCACCATGTATCAAATATCAATACCTGTAAATCCTGGTAATAGTGGCGGGCCATTATTAGACGAGCAAGGAAATGTAATAGGTGTTGTAAGAGGAAAAATAACAAATGCTGAGGGCACTGGTTTTGCTATTAAAGCCAACGAAATTATAAAAGCCATTAGTAATTTTGCTAACGATAGTAACGTAAAAGATGTGACGGTTTACTCTAAAAAATCGGTACTTAAAAATTTAAAACGTACAGAACAAATTAAGCGCATAAACCCATACGTGTTTAATGTATTAGTTTATAAACGCGATTAAATAGTGTTAGCTTTTATAAACTCTAAGTAAAAGGTACTACCTTGGTTTATTTTAGATTCAAACCAAACATTACCATCAAAACTTTGCATACTGCTTTTTACCATTGCCAAACCTAAACCCGAGCCGGTAGTTTTGGTAGTAAAATTTGGTGTAAATAATTTTGACGTTAAATCTTCTGCAATACCACAACCGTTATCTGTTATTAAAACAATCAAAGTATTTTCTTTTTCGTTTATTTCAATATTAATTTGTGGCTGCTGAGTTTCTGATAAAGCTTGCACCGCATTTTTTAACACATTGTTAAACACACGCAAAGCCTGATCTTTATCGCCTTTGGCTAACAATTCTGTTTTGGTTATAGAATTAGTGAGTTTAATATCTGTATAATTTTCAAAAATTAAAGCAGCAGAATTAATTATTTCTACTAAATTAATGGTTTGTAATTGTGTGCTTGGTAGTTTTGCAAAGTTACCAAATTCAGTTGCAATATTGGCTAAAGTGTCTATTTGTTCAATAATGCCAGCACTAGCTTTTTCAAATTTTAAATTAAAATCGTTAGGATTATTTTTTATTAAATGTTGTAAATACTGTAAATTTAATTTCATTGGCGTTAAGGGGTTTTTTATTTCGTGTGCTACTTGTTTTGCCATTTCGCGCCAAGCACTTTCGCGCTCACTTTGTGCTAAAAGGTTTGCACTCTCTTCTAATTTAATAAGCATTTGATTGTATTCGTTTACTAATTTCCCAATTTCATCATTACTTTGCCATGTAATTTTTTCGTTTTGTTTACCTAAAGTAATGTTTGCAATTTGTTGTTTTATAAGCCGCAAGGGCTGCGTAATATAACTTGCTAAAATTAAACCCGATAAAATACTTATAACAAATAAAATCACATACACATTTATTAACGTACTTATAATGCCCGAAAGTTCGTTTGCTAAATCGCTTTGTTTAGCAAAATAAGGTAAGTTAATAAAACCAACCAGTTGTTTTTTACTATCGTATAACGGGGTGTAAAATGATAAATAATTTAAATTGCCAGCTTTTTCGTTTACACAAACTCCCGATGATCGGTTATGAGATAGCTCTTCAAATGCTTGTGGATTCGCCAAGGTAGAGGCTAGGCCAAAATCATATAAACGTGCTTGGCTAGTATTAAATAATACACCATTTTTATTAAACAAACTAATGTCGGTATTAAATAAATGGGCAAATTCTTTTAATTTTAAGTTTACCAATTCTTTTTGTGTACTTAAAAATAACTCTTGCGTTTTAAATTGCTGTTCTAATTCGTTAATAATTGTTACTGTTTTTTCTTGTAATTGTTTTTTGTTATCATTTTCAAATTGATGGGTTACCAAATTACCACTCGTTAAACCAACAGCACTCATTGCTAATAATAGCAGCACAATTACAATACTTTGAATGCGACGGGTGAGCGATGCTGAAGCAAATCTGCTTGTAAATATTAAAGCATAAATAAAATAACACAAATAGGTTATTACCGAAAAAAACAAAAATAGGTAAGAATTATAGGTGAAAAAATAATTCCAACTTTTTATTTTTTCGCTAATTATAATTTCGGTTGCACCATCATCGTATTTAAAATAATGATGTACATAATTTAAATTTGATTTTGTTAAACTTGCCGAATCGCTTATAAAAAAAGGATAATTATATTCGCCATAACGGCTGGTATTTTGCCCCGAGCGATATACAGCATAACTAAAGTTTTTTAGTTTTTCTTGCTTTTGTTGCGATTGATCTAAAAATAAATCAGGAAAACTACCTAACTCTTCAAATTGTTTAGGCTCTAATTGCAGGTATAATTTTTTTGTTCCTAAAACAACCCTGGCAATATAGCGCGAATTTTTTTTGTAATTAGCAATATAAAATAAATGATCGGTGAGCGAGTCGGTGTCTAAATATTTTAATTGATCTTCTAAATATCCTTCGTTTAATAAGCGGGGGTCTTTGGTTTGTAACAATGGTTTACAGTCTTTATCAAATAAGGTAAACTCTATATTGTAACGATTAAAATAGCCGCCAAAAAAATTTTGTTTTAAAACCTGTTCAATTTCTTTTTGGCTGTTGGGTAAAAAGTCTAGCAATACTTTTAGTTTTTCGTCGGCAATAATTTTATTTGGAATTTGAGCAAATTCACTTTGTAAGTTGGGGTCTTGGCGTTCGCTTAGCTTGTATGCTAATACTTCTAAGTCTAGCTTTTTGTTTTTTGAAATATAGTAGTTTAAAAAACCTGCGGTAATACCACTCATTAACAACACTTGTAACCCTAAACCGAGTGTGATTTTTGCAAAGTTTAGTTTTATTAATACAAATAATACACTACAAAATAAAAATAACCAATAGCTTAAATAAATAATATCGGGTTGTGTAGTAAATTGTATAAGTACACAACTTATTAAAATTAGTAGTGCAAATTTTAAGCCATCTAAAAATACATTTTTATTAAAAAACAATATGCTTTTATAACTGCATATAAATAAAGCTATAGCGTTAAATACTAATGATAGCAAGCCAATTAACGTAGGAAGCTTAATATTAAAAATACTTAAAAAATCAAAAGATAGAGTAGAGTTACTTACTAAACTTTTTATGCAATGGTTTATTTGTATCGTTATTAATACAATAAAAATAAAAACAAAAGTTTTATACATTATTTGTAAAACTTTTTGAGGAGAGTTTATTTTTGTTAAAAAAATAAATGCCGATACGTAAATTAAAGCAATGGCATTAAACAATACATCGCCCAAAAATGGATTTAAGGTAGATTGTGCATTGCCAAATAATTGTACATCAAACAAAAATGTATTTACTAAAAAGCTAGGTAATTGTAACCACAACAGTACTTTAAATATTAATGGCGTTATCAAAACAAAGCAAGCAGTTTTAAAACTTTTGTTTGAATTATAAAGCAATAATAGGCCTAAAAACAAAATGCCAATACCAAAAAAATAAATAAGTGTGCTTATATTTGAAATGTGTTTAGAACAATAACTCACATCGCTACCACTTAAACCAAATAAAATTTTATTATTTAAACTAACTGCATTTTGTGAGTCGTATTTTTCTATTAAGTCTATTTCTTTTGGTAGTGCAAGCCATTGGCTAAAATCGTTTTTTAAGTAATTGTTTTGTAAATTATAGGTTGGCTTTATTAAGCATAATGCCAAAGCTGTTTTGTTGGCTTGCTTTTCAATAAAATACAAAAAATAGCCTTGTTTTAATTTTATTAAGCCTTGTGCATTTGTTTGTTTATTTAATTCTTTTGTTACTTCAATTTGTGCATTGTTCCAAAAAATTAAACTATCGTTATTAAATAAATAAATGCCTGTTTTTTCTGTTTCGTATAAGTTTTGATAATTTGAATAATTACTCCAACCGCTATCTTGTAATACATTTTTTAAAACGTTGCTGGTGCTAATTTGTTTTTGGGTAAAAAGTTGGCTTGTTTCTTGGGCAATACTTGTTAGCGATTTTGAGTTTATTTTAAAAATAAATTCAGCACTTAAAATAATTAAGATACCAATGGTTATTAACCCCCAATAATTTTTAATTTTGCCCATTAACACCTTTAGGTAAAAATATCTAAGTTTTTAACAACATAGGAACATAGTTTTTTCATAGCTAAAAAAATAGTGATTTAAAAAAGTTAACATAGTAAAAAAGTTACGCTTTTTAATGCCTACATTTATTAATAACATTCTTTTTTCTATGTTTCTATGTGGTTAAATGTTCTATTAAAGCCCCAAATTAACTATTTTTATTAATTTTTAAACGTTAAAATCGTATTTTTAGTAATTTATTTGGCATTAAATTTGTATTTTGCACAGTTTTATAGCATAAATTTTAATTATGGCGCAAGCACAAAAATCTTTAAAAGCACCCACATTTCCTGAGTTAACTCAGCACTTTAAGTATTTTACGTTTTTAACTCACAAAATGGCAATGATAATTGTTGGTATTGTTGGGTTTACGTTTTACATCACCTCTATTAATGGCGAGTATGCCTTGGATGACGGTATTATTATACACCAAAACGATTGGGTAATTAAAGGGGTACGTGGTATACCAGGTATTTTAACAAAAGATGCCTACGAAAGTTTTTACCGTCGCATGTGTGCCACCGATCAATTAGCCGGTGGCCGTTACCGCCCACTTTCGGTAGTTAGTTTTGCTATTGAACAAGAGTTTATAACCCCCTATCGAAGCGGGTTATATATGCAAACGCAAGATTTAAATCAGAATGGAAAATTAGATGTTGCTGCAGTAAGTTACACCTCACCTTGTGGTAGACCCGAAACCAATTACGAATACAACGATTTTGTAGATGTTAATAACAATGGTGTAGTTGAAGGTAACGAGTGCTATGCTTGTTGGGATTTAAACAAAAATTTTAAAAACGATTTTGACGAAGATTTAAACATTGATGGCGTTTTTAATGAGGTTGATTGCCAAGTATATGGCGCTAAACTTCGCCATTTTAATAATATTTGGACGTTTGCCCTTGGCTGCGTATTTTTATATTTAGTATTTAGTAAATGCTTTTTTAGAACTAACCAAGATTTGGCATTTTTAGCCGCCTTAATTTTCACCATGCATCCAATACATAGCGAAGCCATTGCCAATGTAAAAAGTAGAGATGAGATTTTCTCACTCATTTTTTGTTCCCTCACCTTCCTCTACGCATTTAAGTATTTAGAAACTAAAAAAACATGGGATTTAATTTGGGCATCATTTATGTTTTTGTTGGCTCTGCTTTCAAAAGAATATGCAGTAACATTAATGATATTAATTCCGTTGGCGATTTATACTTTTACCGAAAATGAAGTAGATTTAAATAAATACTTTACTTCTAAGTTAGCATTAAGGCTAGTAACTGTAATTTTAGTTTCTGTTTTTGTTTTTGCTTTACACAAAAAAATAATTGACAGTTTTGAATATAGCAAAGCAGTAAAAAGATTTATTAGTTTGTGTATTTTGATATTTGGAAATATCGCAGCTATTAACTACATTAATAAAAGTAAACTAATGATTGGGTTAGACAAATTTGTTTTCACAAAAGAAATAATCAACATATTAATTGTTGCCGCTTCATTCCTTATCTGTGCAATTTCAATGCTTTTAATTAAACGTCATTTTGATATGACAGCTTCACCAGGTGCAAAACCATTAAAATCATTTTGGGCATTCCCAATCTTATACGCTGTTGTAATGGGCTTAATTTTTTCAAAATCTTTTAGAGAAAATAAATTTGTTAATTTAATGTGTTGGTTGGCGTTTATTATGTTATTTTATTTAGGTATGCGTTTGTTAGCCGTTAAATTAAAACCAGGCGTACCCGATACTGAAATTTTAAATAACCCTTATTTATTAGCCAATGGCGAAGAGCGTTTTTGTACAAAAGCCTATGTTTTATTAAAATATTTAATACTACAAGCTTTCCCTAAAACATTATCGTCAGATTATTCGTACAACACAATTATTTACCGCCATTTTACAAGTTGGGATTTTATAGCATCTCTTATTCTTCATATTGGTATGGTGTATGCCGGTATTAAACTAACCTTAAAAAAGCACATACTTGGTTTTGCAATTATGACGTATATTGTATTTGCTTTATTAATTGGTAACGTATTAATGGATATTGGGGCTACCATGGGCGAACGTCTTATCTTTCACTCCAACATTGGTTTTTGTATTGCCGCTGCTTGGCTTATTTTACAAGGCTTTGAAAAACTATCATCCATTAACATTAATGTGCGCAAAGTGGCGCTAACAGTAATTGTGTTAGTAATAGGATTTTTATTTGGTTGCAAAACTTGGGAACGTAATTTTGATTGGAAAAATGATGTAACCTTATTTTTAAAAGACGTAAATACAATGCCAAACTCCGTACTAGTTTTAGGAAACGCTGGAGCCCGTTGGGTTGATTTAGCTGATACCAAAGAGGTTACAGGCATTAAAGTAGTAGGGCAAGATAGCACTCGTTTTAACGATTATAATGGTACTTTACATATTACGGATGAAGAAGTAAAACAAGGTGGATACAAAGATAAACGAGAAGCGGCCTTGTATAAAGGTATTGGGTTTTTAAAACATGCTGTTGAATTGCACCCACGTTACGTAAATGGGTATTTAAATTTAGGCTTAGCACATTTTAAATTACGTAAAGATTTTGAAGCTCTTTACTATTGGAAAAATGCCGAACGTCTATATCCAAATAATCCTTATTTACGCAATTATTATGCTGTTTATTATAACGATTTAAAAAATCGTGGGCAAACAATGTTTAATAAAGGCAAAATGGACAGTGCTGCTGTTGAATATAATAAGTGTACTATTTTATCGCCAGAAAACCCAGAGGGTTGGTATAATTTAGGCGGTGCTTATTTTAACCGCCAAAAATATCAACAAGCCAAACAGTGTTGGGAGCGTGCTTTACAACTTAATCCAAATTATGCTGAGGTTAAAAAAGCCTTGCCAATGTGTACACCACAATTATTGGGGCAAGTGCCTTCGGTAAGTGTTATGTCAACATCTAAACCAATTCATAACTAATATTAATATAAGCCTTAAAGGTTTTAAATAGCCTTTAAGGTTTTTACAAAATGAAAAATTTTTCGTTAATAGTTATAGCCTTAGTTTATTTGCAAACTAATTATGCGCAAGTAATTTTTAGTAATAGTGCTGGTAATCTCACATTACAAAGCTTTTCGGTGGGGTCAACACAGTACACAACAGTACCCACATTATTTTCTACTATACAAGATGGGCATAATAATAATGTAGGTTTCGCTGGTAATCCAAACAAACCATTTAATGTTCCAACATTAAAAAATACGGGTTGGGCAGTAGTTTATAACGCACCAGATAACGATACTTTTTTTGTAAGTACCAGTTGGTTTGATACTACAACAATTGCAGCTAATCGATGGTTAATTACACCACAAATTACTGGCATAGTACCTAATACCGTTCTAACATGGTATGCTAAAAGCCCCGATCCTAGTAATGCCGATGCTTATGAAGTTTATGGCACAAATAAAACAGGTACATTAACCAGCGCCGATTTTACTATTGGCGATAGATTATTTACCATTGCCAATTTTACCACAACTACTGGTGGTGAAAATAGTACATGGACAAAACGTTCGATAAACCTTACGTCTTTTGCTGGGCAAAATTTACGTTTTGCGTTTAAAAATTATTCAACTAATAAATACCAACTTTGGATTGATGATATACAAGTTGTAACTCTTGCAAATAGTTTAGATGTAGGATTAAGCAATTTAAAAAGTAATAAATACGTATTAATAAATACACAAAATACAGTTGGCTTAAGCTATACCAACAATGGCGCTACAGCTATTAATACTATTACTTTAAATTATAAGATAGGGTCATCGGCGGTGCAAACAGAAACTCTGGCGCTTACAAACCCCTTAAATTATAACGAAACGAATGTGTTTACATTTGGCTTACCTTATTCAGTTTCAAGTGCAGGTTTATACCCTTTAAAATGCTGGTTAAGCAATGTAAATGGTACAACCGACCAAAGCCAAATAAATGATACTTTAATAACAAATATCACTATTCAAGCCACCACACCTAAAAAACGCGTTTTGGTAGAGCAATATGTAAGTGCTTACGATGGCGAAAGTTGTGACGCACAAAGTAAACTAATGGCATTAAAAAACGATAGCACAATTATAGCCGTTAACATTCACGATTTAGATTCATTAAAAGAGATAAGCTCTACAGCCCTTATCAATGGCTATAAAAAATATTCTTCCACTGCTTTAATTGATAGACAATATTTTGATAGTTCGGCTACGGTTGCTATTACTCGCCCCTATTATGCCAACAAAATAAATGCACGTTTAAATGCTGTAACACCAGTAAGTGTAAGCATTATTAATAAAACCTATAATAGTTTTACGCGTCAATTAATATTTACATTACAGGCTGATTTTGTGGGCGAAGTAAAAGGCGATTACCGTTTTAATGCTTACCTAACTGAAAACAACGTGTCGGGTAATAGTGCCGATACTACCGTAAACGGCTTTAACCAATTTAATAATTATAATACCGCGCCTTGGTCGCAGTATTATAACACAGGTTATTTTTCAAGTATAAATAATACGTATGTTTTAAATACTTGGCAATACAAACATCAAAACACCTTGGTGCGTTCTATAGATGGATCGTTTGGGTTTTCGGGCGGACTAATTCCTTTAACAGGAGGTACGCAGGGACAATCGTATCAAAAAACATATACACTAACTATTGCAACAGCTACCCCCGGTATTAGCAAATACAATGAAGACAATATGTACATAGTTGGTTTTGTGGCTGAGTATAGTACCAATAAAAATGCACGAACTGTTTTAAATGTAGCGCAAACAAAAATTACAACTAACCCAGAAATTATTGGTGTAAAAGAAGTTGTGAGTGATAAAAATCAAATTACTATCTATCCAAATCCATCAACAGGGCTTGTGTTTTTTGAAACCACACAACAAATTAGTAATTACGAATTAAAGGTAGTTGATGTATTAGGCAACTGTGTTTTTATACAAAACAATTATAATACCATAGCGCCTAAAAGTATTGATTTAACTGGACTTAAAAATGGCGTATATTTTTTAAGTATTAGCGGCAACGCAAAAACCATGAACAAAAAAATAGTTATACAAAACTAATTTTTTAAAATCCTAAAAATAATTTTTTTATAAACTCAGGCTGTTCGTAGGTTACTAAGTGTCCCGTATTTTTTAATAGTATAAAGTTAGTTGGGCAATTAATTAAATAACGTTTAGCAAAAGTAAAGTTTGAAGTATCGGCAATTTTATCGTTTTGCCCAGTAATAACAGTTGTGCTGATGTATAGTTTTTTCCATTTAGGCAACATCAATTTCATTTCGTTAGGGTGAGCATATTTTTCTTTAGTGGCAACGTTAAGCATTTTAGGTAAAAATAATTGAGTAAATTTCCATTTGCCAATACCACTAAACCAATAAAATTTTTCTTTATTTGGGTCTATTACTGGCGATATCATCACCAGTTCGCTTATTTTTTGCGGATAGTTAATAGCTAACCAAGCTGCAATTGGAGCGCCGTACGAACGCCCAACCAAAATTACTTTTTTACTATGGTTGTTTTCTGTATCTATTATTTGTTTAATAGATAGAGCTTGTAGTTGAGTAGATAGTTCGGCTTTACCATTAGTAGATTTTCCATAACCCAACCTATCTATCGAAATCATTTTAAATTTTGTTTGTAATAGGCTATCGTCTATTAAATTTAGATATCCATACCAAGCCCCAGGCGCGCCATGAATAAAAACTAATAAGGGCAGTGTGTCGTTTTTATTCATGACTACATAATGAATTTTTTTACCTAAAAATGTTTGGGTTTTATATTCTGGCGAAAGAGTTTTATTCTTATAATGTTCTTTTAATTCTTTATCTGTATATATGTATTTATTTAAAAAACAATTTTGCAGAAATAATGAAAGTACAAAAAACAAAAAAATATAACGAAGCTTCTTCAAAACCATTTAAAATTAAAAAATTATGTTTAGTATAATCATCGGCGTCAGCAGTGTCTATACAAAACTATTACTAAATTTGTAAGATGCAAAGCCTTCCACCACAACTTTTAAGTAATTTAAACTTATTAACTCATTTTAATGAAGCAGCTTTTGTT
>JAYTRS010000348.1:0-4161 GCA_043746065.1 Bacteroidota bacterium
TGAAAATAAAGGACATTATCCTGAAGCATTAAATAACTATTTTATATCATTAAAACTAAATGAAGAGATAGGATATAAATTCGGAATAGCTAAATCGCACAATGGAATAGGAAACGCATATAAAAATCAGGGGAATTATCCTGAAGCTTTAAAAAATCATTTTGTAGCACTAAATATATTCGAAAAAATTAATGATAAAAGAGGTATCGCTGGTTCTTATAATAATATTGGGCTTGTATACGAAGTTCAAAAAAATTATAAATCAGCTTTAAAAATCTATTTATCCGCTTTAAAAATAAATCAAGAAATGGGCAACGATAGTTGGCAGGCAGTTAATTACAATAATATAGGGATTATTTATATGAATGAAGGTAATTCACAAGAGGCATTGAAAAATTACTCTAACGCCTTAAAAATATATGAAAAAACAGGAGACAAACGAGGAGTGGCAAATACCTACAACAACATTGCCGTTGTATACGATAAATTAGGTAATTATCCAGTATCACTTGAAAATAATTTGATTTCTTTAAAAATAAGAAGCGAAATTGAAGACAAAGATGGTATTGCTGTTTCAAATATAAATTTATGCGCACTTTATTTTAAATTGAAGAATTATAAAATAGCAGAAAAATATGGAATTGTGGGGTTGAAAACATCGAAAGAACTAGGCAATATAAATGCTATAGTTGAAGCTCACAAAAGTCTGTATGAAATATATAATACTACTGGAAGACCTAATGAAGCCTTACAAAGTTATAAACTATACATAATGAATAGAGATAGTTTATTTAATGAAGAAAATACAAAAAAAATTATTCAGCAACAAATGCAATATAGCTTTAATAAAAAAGAAGCTGATACAAAATTAGAACAAGAAAAAAAAGATGCTGTTTATGCTGCTGAAAACAAAAAACAAAAAATTATTTTAATCCTTGTATCCTGCGTTTTGCTGCTTGTATTAATTTTTGCTGTATATGCTTATAAAAGCTATTTACAAAAACAGAAATCAAATATTGAAATTCAAAAACAAAAACAAATAATCGAGAAAAAACAAAAAGAAATGATTGATAGTATATACTATGCTAAACGAATACAAATTGCTTTGCTTCCTAACAATAAATTTATTGAGCGAAAATTGAAGGAGTTAAAGAAAAAGTAAACTTATAAAAATATCGTTTTTAGTTGTACAATAATATTTTGACTTTTATCCTGTGTATTTATAAAAAAGCTACTTCCTTTTCAACTCTTCCATTATTTGTGCATCGCTTTTGCCAATAAAAGTAAGCGCACCTTTAGCACTTTTAGCCCAATCGCTTTTTGGGTATTCGGTAATTATTTGCTGGTAAATTTTTTGTGCTTCGGTTTCGCTATTCATAGCACCAGCATCGTCGTACAATTGTGCTAACAAAAATAGAGCTGCTGCGCGATTTTTAAAATTTGGGTAGTCGGCAATACATTTATCTAATACAATTTTTGCTTGTGGGTAATTATTAATAGCCTTTGCAACCTGCGCACTTTTAATTAAATAAATGGGGCTTAAACTATCGGCTTGGCAATAATATGCAAAATTAGTAAAAGCTTTAATGGCTTTATTTGCAAGGCTTGGGTTAAGGTCAGTTTCTTTTAAAAGAGTACTATCTAATTTTTTTGCCTCGGCATAATAGTTTTTGCAATCGGCTAAATAATTAATATTATTAGTTTTTGTAGAAATGTTGTTTATTGCTTGAGATGTATCAACACTTATTTGAATAGTGTTGTTTGCTGTTTGATTGTTTTGACAAGAAACAAAAATTAAAAACAAAAGAATATGTATTGAAAGTTTCATTTTTAATTACTTTTTAGGGCGATATACACGAACTTTATAATCGGCATTTACTTTGCCTTTACTTATATCCGTTAATTTGCCGGCAATTAATTTTCGCTTAAAGGGGCTAATAATATCGGTAAATAATTTACCCTCAATATGATCGTACTCGTGTTGTATAACACGAGCAATAACCCCATCATAATTTTCGATGTGTTTTTTAAAGTGCTCGTCGTAATACTCAATTTTAATATTTGGTTTACGGCTAACGTCTTCTCTAATTTTAGGAATGCTTAAACATCCTTCGCTAAACTTCCACTCTTCTCCATCTTCGCTTAAAATTTTAGCATTAATAAATATTTTTTTAAATGCAATAAGTTGTTTTTTTTGTTCGGGGGTAAATTCATCGTCCTCATCATCGTCGTCATCACTTTCGGCAAAAGGTTTTGTATCTACAATAAATAAACGAATGGCCTTACCAATTTGTGGTGCCGCCAAACCTACACCACGAGCATTATTCATGGTATCAAACATATCTTTTATTAACTGTTCTAGGCCTTGGTAATTTTTATCAATTACTTCTCCTACTTTTCTAAGTACAGGGTCGCCGTACATAACTATTGGTAATATCATTTTATTTAGTTTTTAATGTTTAGTTTTTAGTTATGAGTGTTAAAAACTAAAAACTATTTATCGTGAGTAATTAGGTGCTTCTCTTGTTATTACAACATCGTGTGGGTGACTTTCTTTAACACCAGCAGCGGTAATACGTATAAATTTAGCTTGTTGTAGTGCTTTAATATCTTTACTGCCGCAGTAGCCCATACCTGCGCGTAAACCGCCAATTATTTGGTACATAATTTCGGCTAAACTACCTTTAAATGGCACGCGGCCACTTATGCCTTCGGGTACCAATTTTTTAATATCGTCTTCGGCATCTTGAAAGTAACGGTCTTTACTGCCTTTTTGCATGGCTTCTAAACTTCCCATACCGCGGTACGATTTAAATTTACGCCCTTCAAAAATAATGGTTTCTCCTGGGCTTTCTTCTGTTCCAGCAAACATTCCACCCATCATAACGGTACCGGCGCCTGCCGCTAAAGCTTTTACAATATCGCCTGTAAAGCGTATACCGCCATCAGCAATTAGCGGAACACCTGTGCCTTTTAGAGCATTAGCTACTTCTAAAATTGCCGTTAACTGTGGTACGCCTACACCGGCAATTACACGTGTTGTACAAATAGACCCTGGTCCAATACCAACCTTTACAGCATCGGCACCAGCTTTTACTAATGCTAATGCTGCTTTACCAGTAGCTATATTACCTATTACAACTTGCAGATTTTTATACTTCTTTTTTACTTCTTTTAATTTATCAATTACTCCTTTGCTGTGTCCGTGAGCCGTGTCAATAATAATAGCATCAACCCCTGCTTCTACCAAAGCGTCAATGCGCAACATAGCATCGTTAGTAACGCCAACTGCTGCTGCTACACGCAAACGTCCGCGTTCATCTTTACAGGCATTAGGGCGTACTTTTATTTTAATAATATCTTTATAGGTAATTAAGCCAACCAATTTATTGGTTTTATCAACTATAGGTAATTTTTCTATTTTATGGTTTTGTAAAACAACTTCGGCTTGTTTTAAATTAATACCTTGTGGAGCCGTAATAACTTTTGGAAAGGCTGTCATTACTTCTACAATAGGGCGTTTAAAATTTTTTTCGAAACGTAAATCGCGATTAGTAACAATACCTAATAATTTTTTATCCTTATCTACTACAGGAATACCGCCAATTTTATGTTCGCTCATAATATTAAGCGCATCTTCTATCAAAGCAGTACCGCTTAAGGTTACTGGGTCGGTAATCATGCCGCTTTCACTACGTTTTACTTTGCGCACTTGTGCCGCTTGGTCGGCAATACTCATGTTTTTATGCAGTACACCAATGCCACCCTCTTGTGCAATAGCAATGGCTAAGCGATGTTCAGTAACGGTATCCATAGCTGCCGAAACGATAGGAGTATTTAATTTAATAGTTTTTGTGAAGTAGGATGTTAAATTTGCATCGCGGGGTAAAATTTCTGAATAATCGGGTACTAATAGTACATCGTCATAGGTTAATCCTTCAGAGACAAACTTGTTAGTTAAAAAATTAGAAGCCATGTGTAATGAATTTTAGGTGTTAAAATTCGGGCAAATATACAAATTTTTACTGTTTTTTTTAATAACTCGTCAATATCTTTTTTATTAAAAGACAACTCTCTTAGCCTATCTTTGCCAAGTTTGTTTTTTTCCTAAGTTTGGAAAGTTAGTAAGTTCAAAAGTTGCAAGTTCAACTTTTATAACTT
>JAYTRS010000349.1:0-4128 GCA_043746065.1 Bacteroidota bacterium
AACAATAGAATCGTCTAAATTTAAAATAGCAGCCATAGTACTTGGGTTTATTTCACAGGCTTTTTGCATGGCTAAGGCACGTTTGTAAACTAGTTTTAAGGCGTCTTCAAAGGTTAATGTTTTATTGGCAACTAATGCCGAAAACTCACCTAAAGAGTGCCCTGCAACCATATTTGGGTTAAAATCGGGTAGGGTAGAGGCTAAAATTACAGAGTGTAAAAATATAGCGGGTTGTGTAATTTTTGTTTGTTTTAGTTCTTCATCAGTACCAGCAAACATGGTATCGGTTATTTTAAAACCTAAAATATCGTTGGCATTTTCAAATAGTTGCTTTGCAGAAGAATTGGTTTCATATAGGTCTTTACCCATTCCAATAAATTGAGCGCCTTGCCCAGGAAAAATATATGCTTTTTTCATTTTAAAAATAAAGTTTGTATAGACTTGTAAATTTAAAATAATTAGGGATGTTTACAAACAGAAAGTTGTATTAATTATAAACTTAGATTGTTTAAAAAATTAATAATTAATTTTTTTAGATAATTTACGTAAAAAAAGTGATTTTACCAACTACTAAAGCCTTTGTATAAAAAGTTGAAAGGATTTTTAAGTTTAAAAAATACTTCTAAGCCACCTTTTGCTTTTGAAGATTGTTTTAAAGTAGAAAGGTTTAAATCATACGAAACACCAATTAAATATTTTTTATACTCTATCATTCCGTTTATTGTTACGGCATCTAAAAAACGATAGTACACGCCCATGTTTATAGATGTACTTTGCTTAATACCAGTAATATAAGAGTCGTTACTTAACTTATAACAAAACATGTTACCTAAAATTATTTCGTTAGCACTACCCTGTCTTTGCAACATAAGCGATGGCACAATACTAAAATTAGACCCTTCAAAATAAAAATGGCAGTATTCGTAAAAATTATATCTAATTTTCATACGCTCATCGCTATTATTAAAAAACGAGTACGAAGGCCTATTTAAGTGTGCCGCCGATAATCCACAAATATTAACAGGCTCGCTTACAGACGTAAATTTTTTACCATTTTTTTTATTTACCCAAGCAATACCTGCACCAATATCAATAGCTGTTTTTAGTTGTTGAATTCTGTTTTCGTTTGGTAAGGCTTGGTTGTAATTAAAACCATCGTACTGAGAACCCCACGTGAGGTTTGATGCTGATATTGATTTTTGATTGTACCCAAAATTTATACCCGATGTTAAATAATTATTAGCATTTAATTTAACCGAATAATTTATGGGCAAACCTGCTATTATACTTGTAAAACTGCCATCGCCGGCCTTATCGTAAACACAATTAATACCCACTGCAAAAAAGCCACCTTTTTTATTTTTAAATGGTATTTGCTTATTTACAAAGGCAGAGTAGGTGGTAAAGCCTTTGGTAAAACTATTCCACTGAGATTTGTATTGTACCCCAGCTTCAAAATTATTTACCACACCAAATGCAGCAGGATTAATAATTTGTGGCGATACAAAGTATTGCGTTAAGTGAATATCTTGGCAAAAAAAAGTTTGCCTCAATATTAATAATAGAAATAAATTAAAAATGTTTTTCATATTTTTTTATTTTAATTTGTTTATTTAACTAAGGTTACATTTCCTTTTTTAACAACTTTTTGCCCATTTACAAGGGTAGCACTAAATTGATAAATAAATACAGCATCGTTTTGTTTTACTCCTGCATAGGTTCCATCCCAACAATTACTTTTTTCTTCGCTTTCAAAAATCTTTTCGCCCCAACGGTTAAATACTTGTAGGTTAAATGTTTTTACACAATTACCATACACACACCAAGTGTCGTTAAAACCATCGCCATTAGGGCTAAAACCGCTTGGTACAAATACATCGCCACAAATAAGTTCAACATCAACCAACACCGTGTTTGTAATCTTACAGCCATTATTATCAGTAATGGTAACGGTATAAGTAGTTGTTGTTTCTGGGGTTACTACATTATCACTACATCCAGTACACGAAATATCAGACGAAGTCGCCCAATTATATACATTACCCGCTACACCATTTGCAAATATTGTACTCGATGAACCATAAATAATTGAACTAGGTTGTGCATACGAATTTATTAGCGCTGGGGTATAAACCACCACTGCAAAAACAGTACTTGAGTTACATGGCACAACACCAGCACTTACAGTATATGTTAAATTATTAGCTGGACTTACAGTTATAACATTTGCAGTTTCTGAGGTGCTCCACAAATAGTTAGTGGCGCCATTTGCAGTTAAAGTAATGACATTACCCAAACAAACGGTTGGCGTGCCAATTATTGATAAGGTAGGTTGAATTAATACATTTAACACCTGCAGACTACTATTTTTACAACCATTAGCATCTGTACCTATTACTGAATAAGTACTAGTAACAGTTGGATTTAAATTTTGAGAAGGGGTATTCGTACCATTACTCCAAGTATAAGTTACAGCACCATTTGAAACAAGTGTAGCTGTTTGCCCTGCACAAATTACCGATGGTGAAGTGATGCTAACAATTGGCAAAGGGTTTACGCTTACCGTTGCTACTGATGAAGATATACAACCGTTTACATCAATACCAACTACTGTATAAGTTATATTTGATGTAGGGTTTGCGGTTATGTTACTTAAAGTTGTACTATTTAATGCGGTTGATGGATTCCAACTATAGGTATTGGCGCCCGTTACATTTATGTTTGCAAAACCGTTAACACATATTGTAGCACTTGTAGTGGTTAAATTTGGTAAAGGATTCACCAGCACACTAGTGGTTTGTGTGTTTAAACATCCCTCTGGGCTTTCTCCTGTTAAGGTATAATTAGTGCTGATGGTAGGGGTAGCAATTACAGTTGCACTATTACTATTGTTTAATGTATTTGAAGGAAACCAAGTATAGGTATTTGCTCCACTAGCATTTAATGGCCCACTTAAGCCAAAACACAGGGTATTGCTAGTAACCGTTAATACAGGTAATTGATAAACTATTACAGTTGACGTACTTGTATTTATACAGCCATTAGCGTCTGTACCCGTTACGGTATATAATGTAGTGGCTATTGGGTTAGCGGTAACATTGGCAGTAACACTACTGCTTAGTGTTGCGGCAGGTGTCCAGGTATAATTTGTGGCACCACTTGCGCCAATAGTAGCACTTACACCAGCGCATAAACTATTGCTTGTAGATGTTACATTAGGTAAAGGATTCACCATTACTACTGTTACAGATGATGAGCTACAGCCAAATACATTTGTACCTGTAACCGTATAATTTGTACTTACTGTAGGGCTGGCAATAACGTTTGAAGTTGTACTGTTACTTAGGCCTGTTGGCACATTCCATGTATAGGTTGTTGCGCCACTGGCTATAATATTAGTGCTACTTCCTACACATATTGTATTACTAATGGCACTTAAAGTTAAATTAGGGTTAGCGTTAACTATTACTGTTGCAACCGAATTGGATTGACAACCTATGGCATCGGTACCAACAACGGTATAGGTAGTGCTTACTGTTGGGTTGGCCACCACGTTTGATGCGGTGTTACTACTAAGTGTTAATGCGGGGTTCCAACTATACGTATTTGCACCACTTACACTTATATTGGTGGATGAACCTATACAAATTGTACCACTTGTTGTACTTAAGTTTGGTAATGCATTTACAATTACAGTGCTGGTTGCTATTTTACTACAGCCATTAGCGTCTGTCCCTGTTACGGTATATAATGTAGTGGCTATTGGGTTAGCGGTAACATTGGCAGTAACACTACTACTTAGTGTAGCGGCAGGCGTCCAGATATAATTTGTGGCGCCACTTGCCCCAATGGTAGCGCTTAAACCTGCGCATAAACTATTGCTTGTAGATGTTACATTAGGTAAAGGATTCACCACTACTACTGTTACAGATGATGAGCTACAGCCAAATATATTTGTAGCCGTAACCGTATAATTTGTACTTACCGTAGGGCTGGCAATAACATTTGAAGTTGTACTATTACTTAGACCTGTTGGTACATTCCAAGTATAGGTTGTTGCGCCACTGGCTATAATATTAGTGCTACTTCCTACACATATTGTATTACTAATGGCACTTAAAGTTAAAT
>JAYTRS010000350.1:0-4123 GCA_043746065.1 Bacteroidota bacterium
TAGTATAGGTCTTTCTTACTTTGTTAGTTTTCATAACTTTTTAGTTGTTTAAAATGTTAAATAAAATCAATGCAGTGGAAAGTGATACAAATATAAATGGTTATTTTTAATTATGCAAATATTTTAATGAATTTATTTTTTAACTACCATTTTTAACTGTATAAATTGTTTCACATGAATCACATTCATGTACCTCCATCCATTCATAATGAGGGTCAGGTTCATCGAAAAATTGAACGGGTGTCATATATAAAAATGTCCAATGATAATTTTCGTGTCCGCAATTTGGACAATTGTGTTCGCTTATAATATCGTTTTGTTCTAATAACGTTTTCATAATCTATTTTGTTTAAAATTGTTCAAATTGAGCATTGAACCAAATTTCTATTTCATTCCATTTAATATCATCAATAAATGAATCAATTACTTCACTCCTTGCCGAGTTATTAAAATCTTCGATAATGCTTTCATTATCTAATTTTTCCCACATTTCCATTCTTTCGTTAAACGAACATATTTTATATATTTCTTTAACATCGTCTAAAAAATTTTCTTCATCTATGAAAAAATCTTCTTCGTTAGATTCAACATAATTTTTAAAATATTCGACAAATTCGGATGTATCATTGTTAAACAATTGTTTAATATTTTTAAATAAATTTTCGCTAACAAAATCTGAAAAACCATTAAATGTATTATCATAGTTATTCAAATGTAATATTTGAAATCTTGCATCATTACCACGTTGAACCGACCAATTAGAACTTGATTCAACGTGGTCAAACACTTCCATTTCATCCGCTAAAAAATATACACTATAACCATGACCGATTGTATTTTCTTCACTATAATATTCATTATTTAAAAATTCGCTAATATTATTTTCAGCTATTTCTTTATACTCATCAAATTGATATTGAGTAAATTCATAATCTCCAAATATTTTAATTTGAGACTCAATATTATATTCTATTCTATCAATAAGTTTTTTATCCAAATATTCATAAACATCTGTCACGAATTCTCCGTCATTTTCATCATTTTCGTCAAAATATATAGTAGGTTTATCTCCACCATCAATTTTATTAATATTTTGAACCAATTCAAAAATTTCATCATTTGTAGCATCACCCTGACAATAACCATCACCCCATTCATGTAATGATGGTAATGAATATTTCTCTTGAATTTCTTGCATAGCATTAACATAAACGTCCTGAAAGTAAATTCCAAATTGTTCGGCACGCGATTGTAATTCTTTTGATTTTTGTATGAAAAAGTACATGATTTTATTTGTTTAAATTGTTATTACTTATGTAAAGATATGGAAAAATTCTCATATCACAATATTATTTACCGATTATTTTTTAAAATATTTTACAAACTTGCGTAATGCTGTACCGAATCGTATTTATCGTTTGATATGATGGTTTCCTCAAAGGCTTCTAAAATATGTTCTAAGACATTTTTAGACAATTCGTCATAACATACGTCTTGGTAACTACAATCACCATCTTTTGAAAAAATTTGCACTCCATCATTGTAAAATGAGATAATTTCACAAACATAACCACCATATATAAATTTCATAGGCGAACAAAATTCAGCTAAATCTGAAATCAAATTAAAGCTATTGGCGTGTTGTAATTTTTGAATTTTTGTTATTAAACGTTTCATAAGTTCGGAAGAATGTTTTACCATTCGTTTAAATTGTTTTTCTTATGTAAATTTACGAAAAGATTTTGATTAATACTATTTATTTTACGATTTTTTTAATATTATAATTTGATAAAAGATACTTCACTTGTATTAAATTTTTCATCAAATTCGTAACCAGTTTCAAATTCTAATCCAAATGTAATATAATCATCCCATTCTGCTATATAATTTCCTTCATCATCTTTACGCAATCTATACAAATGCAATGAATATGGTGGAAATTCGCAATCACCATTAAAAATATTTATATCATATTTATCACCATTAATAGTCAATCCCGTCCAAAAATCACCATCGTTTATATCAAATTTTAAATCAGCTGTTGAACGTAGTTCATGAGTTTCATCGTCATAAACATTAATATTGTTATCAGTAGTAACTACGAAATATATATTGAGATTTTTCATTTTATTTGTTTTTTAAAAGAGAAAACATTTTCGCTTATTGTTAAATCAAAGGTACGAAAATATTTTCGTACTGCAATATTATTTTTCAATTATTTTAATAATATTTTTAAATAAAAAAAGCTATGATATAATCATAACTTTTTATGCAATTTGACAATTTAAACTTAAATTTTTGTAAATCTTTTAATGAATTTTATTTCTTCATTTGTTCGGCGAATTTCTTCTTCTAACACATTTACATTACATTCGTGGAGTACATTGATGTAGTAAAATAGTAATGTTAAAAAAATAGATAATGATATATTAGCACTAAAAATATGTATAGGAATATAAAAACTTAATGTTGAGAAACAATATAACATATTTTCAAAAAGGTAGTCGATTTTTCTGTTAGTTTTCATAATATTATTTGTTTAAAATGGTTTGTTAAATTCGATATTGATAAAGTATATTTTGTAATTCATCGGTAAAATTACTTACATCCATTTCAAGAATAGTTATTAATTTTACATCATTTATTAAAATATCTACATAATATTGATTTAATGGTATTGGCATTATCTCAATAATAATATCCGCGTTACTATAAATTATATTCATAATAATTTTTTTGTTTAAAAGTTTTAAATCCTATATCCATTCTCATCAAATTCATAACCATTTGATTGAATTAGTTCTAAAATGTATTGTGAACTACTCATAAAATCACATTCAGATTCAACATCGGTTCGTAGATTATTAAAACCATCGTTAATCAAATCCTCAAACGTCGTTTCTGCCATACTAACATCATATTTTTCAATGAATGAATAAATTGGGGCAAGAATAGAATCATCGTAGCACATACCCGTTAAGACACAACTATTATCTTTTTTTATTCTCGATTTTCTTGAAACTTTCCCTTTATATGAAACTTTGGCTTTGTAAAGATATAGATAATAATTATTGATAATGAATGTCCGCAACCTTAAACCCTTCAAATCATGTTGATAGGCATTATTTGATACTTTACTGAAATCTGCATCTAACCAACTTCTATGGCTTTGTGCCAAGTCAAATAATTCATTAAAGGCTTTTACCGTTTCGTGGGCTTCTTGGTAGACAAAGGTACAATCGACCTCTAATTCAAATCTATCAATCACTCTTTTTAAAATTTCCGCATTTTCGGGTAACAATAAATCTGAATAATTGTATACAAGTTCATAAATAATTAAAGTTCTCATAATATTATATGAATGTTTTACCATTCGTTTAAATTGTTTTTCTTATGTAAATTTACGGAAAGATTTTGATTAATACTAATTATTTGTCGATTATTTTATTAAATTTTCAACAAATAATTTGTAAATTTTGGACTAAATTTCTTCCTCTTCCTCTTCCTCTTCGCACGCATCAAAATAAAAATAATCAAAAGCATTTTGATTTTCGTAAATGTATTCTGCAATTGTTTCTACATTTTCGGGTAAATCATCTGTTTCCAAATATGATAAACTTACCAAGTTACCCTGACCATTAAATTTTACGTATTCATCCGAAAATGAATAATTACCATAAAAAGTTCGTTGAATAGCATCATACGATTTTGGAAAATAATTCTCAAAAAATTCTTCATCATTATCATAAATTTCACTATCTGACATATTACATTCAACACAATATGTATTATTTAATTGAACTAATTCACTTGTATCCATTTGATTAATTTTGTCGATAATTGGTTGTAAAGTCATTGCGTTGGAGAATGTTTTACCATTCGTTTAAATTGTTTTTCTTATGTAAATTTACGGAAAGAATTTGGTTATTCCTATTTATTTAATGAATTTTTTATTAATTTGTTTGTAAATAATTTTCTGCTAACATTTTTTTCAATTGCTTTTCAAATTTTTGCTTATTTGTGAAAACTTTTATTCCATAAAATTCTGAACCATCTTTGTGGAAAGTTATTCCATCAAAAAAATTAATACAATATTTGGCTCTGCCAATATTATACATTATGT
>JAYTRS010000351.1:0-12504 GCA_043746065.1 Bacteroidota bacterium
GAGCCAAATGCCCATCCTGTGTTTTGTAAAAGGAAATATCTCCGATTTTTCCTTTTAGCTTTATAATGCCTTTTTGTCTAGCCATTTTTTTAATTTTTAGATTGATTTACATTTTGTCAACTGCTGCGCAGTCAGTTTTCAAAAAGGTCAAACTGTATTCATATCGCGAATAGAATTTGTTCGACAATACAAAACTAAATCATCTAAAAGCCACAACAATAAAAGCGTTGCGTTTGCATTACTTACAAACGTTTCGCATCAAAAAGGAAAATAAAGTTTATGGATAGTGTATGTTTATCCTATGCCATAGGCATAGATAAAGTATGAGTGCGTTAAATTAAAAGTAGATGAATGTAATTTGAGGAAAAAATCAAATGTTTCCCATATGTTTCCCACAAACCTTTTTAAACACAAAACCACTTGAAAATCAAGTGGTTAAGGTTGTTAAATGTGCTCCCACCTGGAATCGAACCAGGCACCTACTGATTATGAGTCAGTTGCTCTAACCGAATGAGCTATAGGAGCTAATTATTTGTTAAAATAATTTAGGGTGTAAAAATAGATATTTAACCCATATTTACAAAATATATTATGAACGATGTAAAAAATATAATTTTTGACTTAGGTGGCGTTATTATTAACCTTAACATTAATAAAACTATAAATGATTTTAATGAACTTACAGATCAAAATTTTGAAAACATTTATACCCAAGCCCAACAAATAGATTTATTTAGTAAGTTTGATAAAGGCCAAATTACAACGCAACAATTTATTTTAGAACTAAAAACAAAATTAAATTATACAGGTAGTGATGAAGATGTTTTAAATGCATGGAATGCTATGATATTAGATATACCAGAGCATAGATTAAATACACTTGTACAAGCTAAACAACATTATACTACCTTTTTATTAAGTAATACTTGCGAACCACACATAAACGTTTTTGAACACGATTTATATAACCAACACGGTGTAAAAAATTTTGAAGATTATTTTGACAAGCTTTATTATAGTTGCAGAATAGGAATGCGTAAACCCGATAAAGAAATTTTTGAATTTGTTTTAACGCAAAATAAATTAATCCCAAGCCAAACTGTTTTTATAGACGATAGTATACAACACGTTAAAGCCGCTGGCGAATGTGGTATTAATGCTTTTTTACTCGAAAAAAATATGGAATTGAATGACTTACTACAAAAATTGCATTTATTATAATGCTATTATTTAACGCAAAAAAAGCATAACCAATTATATTAATAGTTTAGCCTTTTTAAATGAATACAAATTACTTTATCATTTTTAAATAATGAGTAACATCATTTAAATAACTAATAATAATAGTAGATGATGGCGATTTTAAAATAATTAAATCTGTTTGATTATAATTAGCATTATCGCTACACTTTATAGGGGCTTGTAATGCAGATTGTAAGGATATTGCAAATAAATTTTGATGGTGACAGGTATTAATTACACAATTAAATGCTTTGCTTTTTAATTCGTTTAAATAAAGTTGTTTGGGTAAATTAAAAATAGTTGTATGCTTTTTAGTAAAGCATTGCCAATCGGCAAAGGTAGGTTGTTTTGAGTTTAGCTCAACATAATACACTTCTACATAACGCTTAGTATCTATACAAAATTTATCAATTACACTTTTATTAATTGGCGTAGTATTATCAATAATAATGGCAATTTTTTCAATAGCCTCCCAATTTAAAAATTGTTTTTTTATAGCCGTATTTTCTTTTGCTAATTGTGCTTTTAGGAGTATGTTGATTATAAAATTCAATAAGTTTATTTTATTAGAAATATAAAATGAAAATGAACATTTTAAATTTAAAATGTTCATCTATCAATGTTTACTGTTTTTGTAATTTATGCATCTGCTTGTAAAAATGGGTATTTGTAATCTGTTGGTGGTACCCAAACTTCTTTTATAGTGCGCGGGCTTACCCAACGTAATAAATTTATTTTAGCACCTGCTTTATCATTCGTTCCGCTACCACGCGCTCCACCAAATGGCTGTTGCCCAACTACTGCACCCGTGCATTTATCGTTAATGTAAAAATTACCGGCAGCATTGCTTAATCGTTTTGTTGCTAATTCAATGGCGTAACGGTCTTGTGCTATAATAGCTCCCGTTAAGGCATATATAGAAGTTGAATCCACAATAGCCATTGTTTCTTCAAACTTATCGGCATCGTAAACAAAAAGTGTTAATACAGGGCCAAATAATTCTTCGCACATGGTTACATACTTTGCATCTTTTGCTACAATAATAGTGGGTTCAATAAAATAACCTTTTGTTTTATCGTAATTTCCACCAGCAATAATTTCTACATTACTATCTTTTTTAGCAGCATCAATGTATTTAGCTAGTTTATCAAAACTTTTTTCGTCAATTACGGCATTTATAAAATTAGTAAAATCTTCGGTACCGCCCATTTTCATTGATTTTAAATCGGCTAATACTAATTTTTTTGTTTCTTCCCATAAGTTAGATGGAATGTAAGCACGCGAACAAGCCGAACATTTTTGTCCTTGATATTCGAAGGCACCACGAGAAAGGGCTGTAGCCAATACATTTACATCGGCACTTTTGTGCGCCATAATAAAATCTTTTCCACCGGTTTCGCCAACAATGCGTGGGTACGATTTATATTTGTGAATGTTATTACCAATTGTTTGCCAAATATTTTGAAATACCTCTGTACTACCCGTAAAATGAATACCTGCAAAATCTTTGTGATTAAATACAACTTCGGCAGCATCGGGGCCACTTGGGTAAATTAAATTAATTACACCATCGGGTACGCCTGCTTTTTTAAATATCTCCATTAATACATTAGCGCTGTAAACTTGTGTGTTACTTGGTTTCCAAACAACTACATTACCCATCATGGCACAACTTGTAGGTAAATTACCAGCAATGGCCGTAAAGTTAAATGGTGTAAGGGCATAAATAAATCCTTCTAAAGGTCGCCACTCTAAACGGTTCCACATACCAGCGCCTGAAACTGGTTGTTCGCTATAAATTTCGCTCATAAACTGAACGTTGTAGCGTAAAAAATCTATGATTTCGCAAGCGCTATCAATTTCGGCTTGGTAAGCATTTTTACTTTGCCCTAACATTGTTGCCGCATTTAATTTGGCACGGTAGGGTCCTGCAATTAAATCGGCAGCTTTTAAAAATATACTGGCGCGGTGTTCCCAACTTAAATTTTGCCATTTTTCTTTTGCTGCCATTGCAGCATCAATTGCTTGTGTAACGTGGCTTTTATCACTTTTATGAAAATGAGCTAAGGTATGTTGATGATCGTGCGGTGGGTGTAAACGTACGATTACATTGCTTCGTACTTCATCGGCACCAATGTACATGGGTATATCTAATTCCACACTTCGTAAATGGGCCAACATGGCTTGTAGTTCTTTACGCTCAGCACTTCCAGCGGCATATTGCTTAATAGTATCGTTAACTGCGGCGGGTACTTTATAAATTCCTTTAGGCATAGTTTTTAGTTTTAATGAAAGGTTAAAGATAAGATGTATTTTAATATTATACCAATTTGATTTTTAGTACTGGTGTTAATATTAGTTTAAATATTTACAGTTGTTACGATAAACAGATTGCTGTTTTGCATGTGTTTTAATTTGCCACATTGTATAATTAACGGGTTTAATAAGTAACTCATCAACAGCCATCCAGTTTTTAAATTTAGGTTCGCCTTTAAAAAAAATAGTTAATGTACTTTTGGTTGATTTTATTTTAAAATTATGTTGGTAAAAGTACCACCAATCGTCAATTAAATTAACGTTAAGCGGCGAAAAATATTCGTATTGTAAATCGTTACCTAAACTATCTTTTTCGTTTATTACCAGTGTGTTAAATGTTTGATCCCAAATTTTATTATAATAATAAAAACTTAAATTATAAGTAATGGCCGTATCCATTTTAGCGGTGTTTGTACTACAAATTGTATTATAGTTTTCTTTTATGCCATAATAGGCGCCTTGACCATGGTAGGTTACAGGCGAGGTAAGTGTGTTAAAATTATTATCTATAAAAAAAGTAGTGCTATCGCTTACTAAATAATTTTTAAATAAAACCAATTGTTTTTTTATTGAATCAAACTTTATTTTTTGTTCATTGGTATTTGTTTGCAGTAAATTATTAATGGATAAATTGTAAATTAAATACTCATTATTTTTAAAAAGTAATATGCATTTTTCAATAATTTCTTTTTCATTATCGTTTAAAAAATTAATATAATCTTGTTTAAGCAATACGGCAATATCTTTACCGTTTGCAATTAATTGAGGTATCATTTTTTGATACGGATAAGGCATAAGCTGTTTAAATATAGCCATCGATTCGCTTACTGATGGGCGAGACAGATAAGTACTCATTATGGGTAAGGCACTGTGATAAGAAGCAATCATAGAACTACAAATAGAATTATCGGCACCTTCGCTATTTTTTTGAAAGGGAATATTAAATCTAAAATAATAAGGTATGGGCAATAATGCTTGAAAATTTTGGCTATTCATATTAGCTAAACATTTTTGATTTGCAGACAAGTAATCTTTATTAAAACTATTTGTAGCTTTAATTAATTCGGTTGATAATTTAGTATGATAGGCAAATCCTTCAAAAAAACACAAAAAAATTAAGCCATAAAAAATTATTTTACCCACTTTTTTATGAAACATTAAATTGTAAAAAAACACAAAACTAAAAACAGCCATTACATAATAAAATGCCCAAGCAAACCTACCTAAATTAGAAAACTGTTTAATTAATGGTAACTTGTTTATTAAATTTTCGGGTAAATATTTTAACGGAATAGCCATTGAAAATAAAAGTAATACTACTGCCGATAAAATATATGCTAATGTATTTGATGGAAAATAGTTTGTTATTTTTATTTTGCTTTTTTTGATAAAAGATAGTGCTAAAACATATGCACCAACAATAATAAATAAGTTGCATACTATGCCAACATAATTACCAACCTCGCACCAAAACTGCTGAGGTGTATAATTTGTATGTAATATAAATTGGTAAACGGGTTTAAGTGGCGAAATTAATGGCACAAATACAGATAGCCACGAGCTTGTATTAGTGGTTAAAAAAGGCATATCAATTCTATCGTTATGAGTATTGCCAAGCTTACTAAGCGCTAATATTATAACTATTGGCAAACCTATTTGTATAAATAAACAAACATAATTAATTGGGCTTTTAAATGCTTTTTTTAGGTTATATAAACTTTTAAAAAAGTAAGTAAAAAAAGTAAATACTAAAATAATAAAACCTAAATAAACGTGTACATACGTCCAAATTAAAATATTTAAAGCTATAACAAGCGACCATTTTATTTTTTTATTGCTTGTAAAAAACTTAATTAATAAATACCAACCTATTGGAAAAAAGCATATAAACGATAGACCTAAATGCCCTAGTGGGTTAAGTAACAATATTTGAGCCGATAAAAAACAAACTGCATTTGCACATATTGCCGAAATGAGTGGGGGTAATTTAAAATGGATAAACAGCTTGTAAACAAATAAAGCGGCAATAGCAATTGAAAATAGAAGCATTAAATTTAAAATACCCACCAAGTAATTTGTAACAAAAGGAAAAACAGATGCTACAACTTTTAATGTTGTACTAAAAAAGGGAAGACTATCTTCCATTAAAAGAGTTTCGCCGTAAGGATAACTCATTTGGTTTAATTGCAAATATGAGGTATCGTTTTTAACGTGCGAAGCAAAATTGTAATAGGTTTTTAAACCATCGCCCCCAGCAGTAAATAAATAGGCATTAGGATTAATTAATATTTTTGAGTAAAAAAAGCACAATAAAAAAAGGCTTATTAAAAAACATTTTAATAAGCCTTTTATACTATCATTCATTTAATAAAGCGCTATAAATTGCTCTCTTTTTTTATTAATTTTATTTTTTAAATTCTGTTACAATATTATCGTAACACATGTAATAATTTCCTTTAGGTAAATTATCAATACTAATTTGTTTACCAAAGCCTTTTTTTACAACTATGCCGTAAGCGTCAAATACTTCGTAACCTGTTTCGGCACTAAAATCAACACCAGTACCGTTTTTTAGCATAGCAAACGATGGTTTATCGCTGGTAGATTTTACAGTTACTTCTTGAGAGTTTTTAGTAGTTGAATTTAAACCTTTTTGTTTTACACGGTATTTGTTCTCGCCACTGTGCATTGCCACTTTAAAAGTATATTCGTGAGTATCTGGCGAGCCTAAACCATTTACTTCGCCAACAGGTATCCATTTATTCCATTTAAATTGCTCGATAATATAAGGTAATGCGCCCGATTCATTTTTAGTTACCCACTTTAAAATTCCAGTAGGAGAAACATTCATTGTTAAAACCTCAAAAGTTGGTTTGGGTTTTAAATCATCCATATTTAATACTTTAGGCGTACAGCCATCTTTGTGAATAATTTCAATAGTAACGCTTTCGCCATATTTTAATTGTAATGATGCTAAATCAATTTCAAATGCGCTCGAGTTCGTTTCATCAGTAGTAATTTTACCATTTACTTTTATTTCTTGCGCACAAAAACCAACACCACTGTTGCCAATTGCATTTTGAACAAATACATTTTTGTTTTGATATTTACCTTCTATAACAAGCGATGCTGAATTAACAAAACCGTTAAGTAAAAACGCAGAAGCCAAGGTTAATAGTATTTTCATTTTTTATACCAATTAGTTGTTTTAATATGCAAATATATATAATAAATCGACGAATTTTGCAAGTTTTTTACAAAAACTTACGAAATTTAACAATTACGAAAAGTAGGCTTAAGAATAAGATAAGACCAAAAAGCACCAAATACGATTTTTTAAAGTGAATGTTAGTAACAACACTATCTTTTTTGTAGCTCCAAACTAGGCCCACTACAAAAACTACCGCAAAAAAAATGGTAAATGCTATTTTGCCTGGTGTAAACATGTTTGTTGGCAAAATTACAGTATTTAAACTAAAAACATTGTAAAAAAAATTATAAACTTACCAACCGCTTTATTGCCATTTTAATTTGTGTTTGTGAAATTACCTAAGCCCTTTATATTATTTTTTTTAAGTGTTATTGTAATACGTACATTAAATGCTTCAACCATAAATGTGGCTTACAAATCGCTTAACCAATACGATTATTTTAAGGCGAAAAAACTGTTTTATAAAGTAAATAAAAAGCAAATAAACTCTTTTGCTTCCTTCGGGCTAGCTACCATTTATTTTAGAAACGATAATCCTTTTTTTAATTTAGATAGTGCCAGCAAGTATATTAACCTAAGCTACAATTGTTTTATTTACAAACAAAAGCCAACACAGTTTTTTAATTTTAAAATTGATAGCCTTAGTATTTTAAAAATGGCAGATAGTATTGCGAACAAAGCATTTGAAGTTTTTAAAAAAAATAATACCGTTACAGCTTATAACCAATTTTTAAAAAATAATTACTTAGCTAATTCATTTATATTAAACGCTGCTGTATACTTACGCGATGAGTTAGAGTTTAACGCTACACTCTCAAACAACCTATCGCAAGCTACCCAATTTTTTATTAATACGCACCCACAAAGTAATTTTGTGGCAGATGCTTTTTTACAATTAGATAGGCAAATTTATTTTGAAACTACAAAAAACCAACACGCACAAGATTATATTTTGTTTTTAAAAACGTATCCTAAAAATAACATGCGGCAAGCTGCTTTCGAAAAACTATTTCAAATTTATAAAGAGCAGTCATCGGTTGCAGGACTTACCAACTTTGTAAATAACTACCCAAAAGCCCCACAAAATATTGAGGCTTGGAAATTACTCTTCTCGCTTTCTGTTAAAGCATTTAGTAATTTTGAGTTGGAAAAATTTTTAGCAATACACCCAAATTTTCCATTAAAAAATTCTATACTTAACGAATTAGAATTAAATAAAATACAATTATTATCGTATCAAAAAAACGATTATTTTGGTTTTGTAGATACCTCAGCAACCCCAGTTATTGAAGCCATTTACGATGCCGTTACTTCTTTTAAAGAAGGCCTATCGGTAGTAACAAAAAACGATTCGGTTTATTTTATTAATAAAAAAAATCAAAACGTATTTAATCAATTTTATACCGATGCCTACTCTTTTAATAATGGCATTACTGCCGTAAAACAAAATAATACTTGGCTATTTATTAATAGGCAAGGGCAATTTATTACCAATACCTTTGAAGAAGTAAACGAACTATCAAACGCTATTTACATTGTAAAAAATAATAATAAATATGGCGCTTTAAACAATTATGGCCAAGTTTTAATTGAACCAAAGTTTGAAAAATTGGGCGATTTTAAAAACGATTTTGCGTATTATATCGAAAACGGAAAATATGGCTTTGTTACTAAAAACGGATTGGTAAAAAAAGCGCAATACGATTGGATTTCAGATATGGGCAATGATACCATTGCCATTATGAAACAAAATAATAAATACGGTTTGGTTACCAGTACCGATTCAATAATTATTCCCCCTCAATTTGACCAAATTATTAAAACAAAAAACAATATTTATATATTGGTTAAAGATAATTTGTACGGCTATTATTATAGCACTTTACATTGCTATTTAACCCAAATTAATTACGAGTATATAAAAGAAAAACCTGTAGAGTTTTATACCAATGGCACTATATTAAAATTGCTAAAAAATAAACAACAAGCCTTTGCCGATTTTAATGGTAAACTCACTATTGATTTTGGAACCTACGATGAAATAAATTTTGCATCCAACAATTTAATAAAAGTTAAACGCAAAAATAAATATGGTTATTTAGATAGAAAATTAAACTTAGTTGTACCCTATAAATATCAACAAGCAAGCGATTTTAAAGATAGCCTTGCCATTGTGCAACTAAAAGATAAAATAAGCCTAATATCTGTTTTTGGTAAAGAAATTTATTCTTCGGAATATGATATTGAAAAAATAAGTGCTCATTATTATGTAATTAATTCCCCCGAAAAAACACTCATTAATAATAAGGGCAACGTTGTTTTTACACAAATTGAAACCATTCAAAAAGCCGAAACTAGTTGTTTAATCATTACTTTAAAAAATAACAGTATTAAATTAATTTACGATTAAAAAACAATTAGTAACTTTAGACTTTAAAATCAGGTTTACTTACAAAATTGAAGCGAATTATAATCTTCAAAATAACTATATTTAAAAATCTAATATGACAAAACCACACAATTTTAGCGCCGGTCCAGGCATTTTACCTGAAGAAGTTTTAAAACAAGCCTCACAAGCCTGTATTAATTTTGATAATATGAATTTATCGCTCTTAGAAATTAGTCACCGTAGTAAAAATTACGAAGCTGTTATTGAGGAGTCGCAATCCATTATAAAAGAACTTTTTGAAGTAGGTAACGATTATGAGGTGCTATATTTAGGTGGTGGGGCTAGTTTACAATTTGCCATGGTGCCTTATAATTTATTACGCGAAAACGGTACTGCAGCATATGTAAATACTGGTGTATGGGCAAGTAAAGCCATAAAAGAAGCCAAAATTATTGGCAACACAAATGTTATTGCTAGCAGCGAAGATAAAAACTTTAACTACATACCTAAAGGTTATGAAATACCAACCAATGCCGATTATTTGCATATTACAAGCAACAATACTATTTATGGTACGCAGTTAAAACAATTCCAAAAAAGCCCAATACCATTAGTGTGTGATATGAGTTCGGATATTTTTAGCCGTAAAATTAATGCTAGTGATTTTACATTAATTTACGCAGGCGCACAAAAAAATATGGGCCCTGCGGGTAGCACCATGGTAATGGTAAAAAAAGATGCTCTTGGTAAAACGGGGCGCAAACTATTATCTATGCTTGATTACCAAGTACACATTAAGGGCGGTAGCATGTATAATACGCCACCTGTGTTTCCTATCTACGTTACGCTATTAACCTTAAAATGGCTAAAACAAAACGGTGGTGTGGCTTGGATAGAAAAAATAAATCAACAAAAAGCCGATTTATTGTATAACGAAATTGATAGAAACTCTTTGTTTTTTGGCACTACTGCTATAGAAGATAGAAGCAATATGAATGCTTGTTTTTTAACTAACAAACCCGAGCTAGAGCCTGAGTTTGATAAATTATGGAAAGAAGCAAACATAAGCGGTATAAGAGGGCACCGCGATGTAGGTGGTTACCGTGCATCTATGTATAATGCTTTGCCTTTAGCAAGCGTGCAAGTATTAGTGGAAACCATGAAAGAATTTGAGAAAAAATTTGCTTAGGTTTCAATATAAATGTTTATAAACTGATTAATAACTTTTATATATCAGCTAGGTGCAATTAATACCAAGGACTTTAAACGATAATGAGAGAAATTAAGCTCTACAAATCCAAATGGAAAAATTTTGGACTTCTTATTGGAAGCTCTCTTTTTGTTTCCGTTGGACTTTATTTCATTACAAGTGATGATTCAGATACTTTTAAAATGATTATTGGGTGGGTCTCAATTTTATTCTTCGGACTTGGAATCCCCATTTCTCTTTATAATATATTTGATTGGCGACCACAAATAATAATCAATGAGGTTGGAATTATAGATAGGACAATTATTAAAGATTTTATTAATTGGAATGTAATAGAAAATGCTTATTTAGTAAACACTGGAGCAAAATTTATTTGTATTACTTTAAAATTAGAAATAGATATAAAAAAGTCACAATCTAAATTTTCTAAAAGAGTATCTTCATTTAACAAAACATTTGGTTTTCAAGAATTGAATATAAATTTAGCCTCTATAAAAATAAACGAAGAGCGATTAACACAATTTATATTAGAAATGAGTAAAGCTAACCCTAGTGATAGAGGGCAATTACTTCTAAATTGGTATTGATATAAATTTGATTTATTGGACCATAAATCTTTCAAAAAAACACTATAATAACAATTGCTAGGTAACAACAAATTTTATATGAACGTACAAGAACAAATTAAAAATTATATTAACAGCCAATCTGAACTAAAGCGCAATGAAATGCAAGAGTTACATCGCATTACGCTTCACATTTGTCCAAAATGTAAATTATAGTTCTTAGATTGTAAAAACAGCGAAGCTAAAATTGCAATCTCGTAAATGCGTTTTTAACAAGCAGAGCTTCGGCTAAATTAAGCTAAACACTTTATAATTAAAAAACCCCAAACCTATAAAGTTTGGGGTTTTAAAATTATATTTATAACTATAAATGTTGTAGGCTTTAATTACTTGGTTACATTTCCTTCAACTTCGCTCAGGATAAGAATCTCTAACCTTTCGCTACGCAAAAGCTAAGAGCTTACTTACATCATTCCATCCATACCACCTGGCATTCCGCCACCTGCCATAGCTGGTTTTTCTTCTTTACGTTCTGCCAACACACAATCGGTAGTTAATAACATACCTGCTACTGATGCAGCGTTTTCTAAAGCAATACGACTTACTTTAGTAGGGTCTATAACACCTGCTTTTAATAAGTTTTCAAATACTTCGGTACGGGCATTAAAACCAAAATCGTCTTTACCTTCTTTTACTTTTTGTACCACAATGCTTCCTTCAATACCACTGTTAGCACATATTTGGCGTAATGGTTCTTCAATGGCACGTTTTACAATTTGTATTCCGGTAGTTTCGTCTTCGTTAATACCTTTTAATTTTTCTAAACTAGCAATAGCGCGAATGTAAGCTACACCACCACCTGGTACAATTCCTTCTTCAACGGCAGCACGTGTTGCAGCTAAAGCATCATCTACACGGTCTTTTTTCTCTTTCATCTCCACTTCGCTTGCAGCACCTACGTAAAGTACAGCAACACCGCCAGCTAACTTAGCTAAACGCTCTTGTAATTTTTCTTTATCGTAATCGCTCGTAGTAGTTTCTATTTGCGCTTTAATTTGGTTTACACGACTAACAATATCGGCTTTTTTACCAGCACCATTTACTATGGTAGTATTGTCTTTATCTATTGTAATTTTTTCGGCACGGCCTAAGTCAGATAGTTCAGTATCTTCTAATTTACGACCGTGTTCTTCGCTAATAATTGTACCACCCGTTAAAATAGCAATATCTTCTAACATTGCTTTACGACGATCACCAAATCCTAGAGCTTTAACTGCAACAACTTTCAAAGAACCACGCATTTTGTTAACTACCAATGTAGCTAATGCTTCTCCGTCAAGATCTTCTGCAATGATTACAAGTGGTTTTCCTGTTTGAACTTGTTTTTCTAAAACTGGAAGTAATTCTTTCATCGAAGAGATCTTTTTATCATAGATCAAGATGTAAGGATTTTCTAATTCTACTTCCATTTTATCTGCATTGGTAACAAAATACGGAGATAAATACCCACGGTCGAATTGCATACCTTCTACAGTTTTCATTTCTGTTTCAGTTCCTTTTGCTTCTTCAA
>JAYTRS010000352.1:0-4110 GCA_043746065.1 Bacteroidota bacterium
TTATATTTTTAAAACAAGTGTGGCTAACGAGTTTTATTTTATTTGTAGAAATTATAACAACGCTGTATATAAAATAGACTTTAATACTTATCCATGGGATATCTCAGTTTTGACCCAAAGTGAAAAGCGTATTTTAGATAAAAATTGGGTAAAGGCTAATATTTATGGGCGTAACAATCGCCATTGGGATATTTTAGGAAATACTAATGGTGCTTACGAAGTGCCGAAAGGTAATGGGGTACAAGCAAGTTTTGCAAGCAGTATGTGGATTGGCGGATTAGATAATAGTAACCAATTACACGTTTCGGCAAATACATATAGGCAAAATGGTGCTGATTTTTGGCCTGGCCCTATTGATACCACCAATGCTAACTATATACCTAATTCAAACTATCAAAACATTTGGAAGGTTGATTGTAACGATATTAATCAGTTTGCTACTGCTTTTAATACAGGCTCGGTTACTACTGGTTCATACACCATTCCAACCGATATACTAACTTACCCTGCAAAAGAGGTTGGAAATTTAATGCACAATATGTCGCCCTTTAAAGATGCTAATAACGATGGCAACTACAACCCTATGCAGGGCGATTACCCCTTAATAAAAGGGCATCAACAAATACTAAGTATTTATAACGATAACTATACTACCCACAAAGAAACAAATGGGTTGCCAATGGGTTTAGAAATTCACGAACGAAGTTACGCCTATTATGAGCCTAGTGTAAACGATAGTATGAAAGCCATTAACTATACCACCTTTTACCATTACGAAATTTATAATAGAAGTAATACTAATTACCATGATGTTTTTATTTGCGATTGGAGTGATGCAGATTTAGGTTATTATTTAGATGATTATATAGGTAGCGATACAGCCAACCAATTTGCATATATTTATAATGGCGATAATTATGATGAAACAGCAAGCGGTACTAATGGTTACGGAGCTAATATTCCAGTATTATCACACGCATTAATAAATACAAATTGTAATAACGATGGTATTGATAATAACCACAATGGAATAATTGACGAAGCCAACGAACAGTTTTTAATGGATAAAGTTACTTATTACAATAATAATCTTGGGGGCTACCCACCCGCTACTGTTAATCCCTATACCAAATGGCATTATTATGATTATATGGCGGGGCGTTGGACAGATAGCACACAATTTAAATACGGAGGTACAGCTTACTCACCCACGACAACATTACCACCAACAGATTGTGTTTTTACTGGCAACCCACAAACACAAACTGGTTGGACGGAAGCCACGGCAGGGAATTTAACAGGCGATAGGCGTTTTTTAATGAGTAGTGGGCCGTTTAATTTTCCTTCAAAAAGTAAAATTGAGTGGGGTTTTGCCGTTGTATTTTCATTGGATACAACTGCCGTTATAAATACAATTACAAAATACAATACTATTGTAAAACGCGATGTTAAAAACGTACGATATTACGATAAAATGCACACTACTGTACAATGCCAACCAAATATTATGGTAGGTTTAAAAGAAGAAAAACTATTAACGGTAACAAATTTGTACCCAAACCCAAGTAAAGATGTGGTGTATATTAACCTAAATAAAAATGTAAGTAATGGAACAATAACAATTGCAGATATGCAAGGAAGGGTTGTAAAAACTATACAAATTAAAGACACTTATCAAGCACAAATTAATATTGCAGAATTAACACAAGGTATTTATTTAATTAGTGTAAAAACAAGTACCGAAAAATATACAAGCAAATGGATTAAAGAATAAGTTTTTTTATAAAAAATTAAATTAATATTTCACTAAATTATATTTAATAGTTATAGGGGCAGTAGAGTCAGTTTCATTTCTTTGAAAAAGTCAAATAGTAACAAAATTAATTAACGATAAAATATATGACAGAATTCACGTTTTTATTGTTGATAAAAATATGAAAAAATACATATAAAGTTGGAGTTAATTTACATTGACACAGATTAAACACAAATACAACTACTAGAAGAAATGGGCAAATAATATTTACAGATAAATAAATTTTTAAAATGAGAGTGTAAACCATTTTGTGTAAATCATTAATATATGTAGGTATATGTTTATATTTGAGTAAGCTATTAAGCAGCAACCAAAACGCAGACATTAAAACATTATGACAATGTACAAAGAAAGAAATGATATACCTTTTTGGACTTGGCTCAACGGACAATTTCTTTTTCAATTTCAAGAGCAACTTGAAAAAACTCCAGACAAGACAATCTCACAATTTTTCAGCGACTTTTGTGCCGAACCTTACCCAGAAAGTAAACCGTGTAGTTTTTATCAAACAAAAAACCAATCAACAATTATCCTTTTGTTATATGGACTAATGGTAATACCAAAGGAAATTTGGGAAAAAAGTCAAACAAACTTTCCCTTTAACTCAAGACAAAAGTTTGTGTTTACTTCACCAACCGACCCCGACATTGATACTTTAAATTTTTTAAGACTTTTACGTAACTCGCTATCGCACGCAAATTTTTCCTTAGACATAAATAAAGAAACGTGGACATTTTGGAATTTAAAAACCGACAACTTAAAAAACTTTGAAGTGAGTATTAAACACGTTGACCTTGGACATTTTACAGCAGAAGTTGGAAAATATTACTTAAATGACGTTTGGAATAAATAAAAATTTGTCAGATGCTAACACCAAGCAAGCGTAATTTTTTGGGTGTTAACGCTCAAATGGACAACTTGGACAAGCAAAAAACTTACGCCTGCTTATGGAAACCGTTAGTCGCAACCCTATGGTGACAGTGCATGCTAACTTGGAACTGATAGCAAGAATTGAACTATAATAAACTAAAAATATAAAAAATGCAATTTTCACAAAAGACAATCTTAGAGGTTGCAATTGTGAGTGTAAAAGCACAAGTACAACTAAAAAACAATCTTTAAACGGATTAGAGGGTATTAACGATACTACTCAAGTAATGAGTGTTGAAGATGTAAAACATAAAAAATATAATTCTGTTCCTTTAGGCGATAAATGGAAACAACTAATCGGCGAAATTTGTTTACCAACGCATTTATTTGTGTATGGTAGTGGCGGAAGTGGTAAAACTTCATTTGCTTTAATGTTTACACAACATTTAGCTACTTTGGGTTATAAAATATTATATGTGGCTGGGGAGCAATTTGACACACCACCTTTTACAAAATTGTTAAATCAATTAAACATAAGTGCAGGGGATAATTATAAAATTGTTGGCAAAATTGATACGTTAAACCTTGCTGATTTTGATTTTGTTGTATTAGATACCAAAGACAGCTTAGATATTGATACCACCGAATTTATGCAACTCAAAGAACAATATAAAAAGCAATCGTTTATTATTGTATCTCATGGCATAAAAGGTGGCGATTTTAAAGGCAAAGAACAATGGCGAAATATTGTTGATGTAATGGTGTATGGCGAACACGGTACTATCCGCACAGGGCATGATAAAAACAGGTGGGGTGGCGCTGGAGAACTTTACATTTATGACCACGAAAGTCAGTATGTGGTTAAGGAATAACTGAACTTCTATATTTTGATTAAAGTCAAGCAAAATCGCTTGACTTTTTTATTAGCTTTGTTTAGCTTTTAATATTTTACATATTTCCGCCAATAATACATCAAGGTCATTTGAAAAATCCACCTGTGTCATATTGGGTAATGAATCTGCTTTACTAATTAAAGAATGCGTATGATTATCAGATATATTTTTCATTGAATTGTACATTCTTTCAAAATTCTTTTTAACGCTTTTGCCAGTCTTATATTGTGCTACAACCTGCCCAAAATCATTAAATCCGAATATAGGGGGGACATGATTAATTATTGTTCGTTGAAGAGATGCAACAGCATTGACAGAATTACTAGTTGAACATTGGTTTAACTCATTACATAAAGATATTAGTTTACTCAAATCAAACTGTTTTGTTTTTAAGCTTTCTATTTCATCAATTCTACTTTGTGCAATATAGGTTATGCTATTGTTTTTATATGTTTTTTTAGAAGTTTCTGCATTTGGGTTTTTTAAATAAACATTTGTTTCATCAAAACAACACTTTGAAAATAAGTTTTC
>JAYTRS010000353.1:0-12350 GCA_043746065.1 Bacteroidota bacterium
TAGCGTTTACCAACTTTACATTTAAACCGGACAAAGGACAGGGCGTTTGGCATTCGAGAATTATATTGACAAATGACGAAATTCATTTAAACCTTAACTCGGACATAAGTAACGGTTATTTTAATAAACTCAGTGACAAGTAAAAAAAACGACCCCACCTCGTTGGGAATATTGACCTTTTAAAGTTACCAAAAAACAGCTTTTTTATGCAATAAACACACATTTATAACATCCTCGTTTCCGCTAACTCTCAAACAAGGACGAGACGGGGGCTAAAGAAGGAAAACAATCAGTTGGTTAGCGCCACTACCCAACTGAAAATAATTGCGGCAGATGGAAAAAAATATAAAACAGATATGCTGGACAGCACGGTTTGCAGGGTCTACCCTCTATGCACCCCCCATCTCGCCCTCGATTAGCTAGCATAATGGGGATTAAAAAGGGCTTTTATTCATTATTTTGTTTATTGTTTTTAAGGTATTCATCTGTTCGCTATCGCTCGGGTATAAAGCCCATAAAAGCATTAAATTTTAATACTATTGGTGCCTTATAAACGCACATTTATAACATCCTCGTTTCCGCTATTCTTTAAACGAGCACAAGGCAACAAAATGGCTTTTTTACAGCCTCTGCCAAAGGGCTTAAAAAAAATCGCTTAAAATTGGCAAATATCACTTAAAATGATATATTTGCACCCTTAAATTAACAAAATTACTGATACAAAATTATTATGCAAAACAAAGGTGCCATTAAAATATTTGCTATCCTATTAGGTTTAGCTTGTGTGTTTTATTTATCGTTTACATGGATTACGCAAGGCGTAGAAGGCGATGCAAAAGCCTATGCCGAAAATAGTGTAAACTCAGCTAAAATTAAACAAGCCGCTAAAGAGTATGCTAACGGAAATGCTTCAAAAGAGTTAAGCTATATCGACTCGTTAAAAGAATACATTACCGATAGGTACTTAGATTCGATGAAAAAACAAACGGTATTTAATATTTTAATTGCCGATTATACCTACGAAGAATGTAAAAAGAACGAAATTAACTTAGGTTTAGATTTACGTGGTGGAATGAACGTAACCCTTGAGGTTTCGGTAATTGATATTGTTAAAAGTTTAAGTAACAACAGTGCTGATGTTGATTTTAACAAAGCCCTAAACGAAACACAAAAAAGTTTAGGTGTTAATAATAACGATGATTTTATTACCGCTTTTGAAAAACGTTACAAACAAAATTATCCAAACGGGCGTTTAGCCCCATTGTTTCAAAGCATTGAAAACAAAAACAAAATTTCGTATAACTCAACTAACGATGAGGTAATTAAATTTATTCGTGAGCGTGTTAGCGAAACCGTTGGTAATGCCGAAAAAACATTCCGTAGTCGTATTGATCGTTTTGGAGTAACCCAACCTAACATTCAACAATTAGGTACTGGTGGTCGTATTTTGGTAGAATTACCCGGTGTAAAAGATAAAGCCCGTGTGCGTGAGTTATTACAAGGTACTGCCAACTTAGAGTTTTGGGAAACTTACGAAAATGGCGAAATTGCGCCATTATTAGATAAAGCAAACATTGTAATTAGCCAAGAGTTATATGGCAAGCCCGAAGTTAAAAACGATACCTTAACAAATGGAAGCGATACTTTAAAAACTAAAACACCAGTTACAACAACGGTAGTTGCAAAAACCGATTCAACCAAAACCGATACCGCTGCTAAGGCCGTTAGTACAGGTTCGGTTAATGCGCAAGATACTGCCATTAAAGGCTTTCAAAAACGTGCCCCATTATTTAGTGTGTTTCAAAATGCTTTTGCTTTAGTGCCTTTAAAAGGTAGAATTACGGTTGACGAAAAAGGAAACCCTAAAGCGTATGCCGAAGGCCCAACCATTGGTATTGCAACATCAAAAGCAGATACGGCTAAAGTAAACGCCTATTTAAAAATTGCACAATCTAAAAATGTATTCCCGTCTAAATTAAAGTTTATGTGGGGTAATAAAGAAGTAGAAACCAAGCAAGATGGAAAAATTGTAGGTTCTTATTTTGAATTATTTGCCATTAAACAAACCGATAGAAACGGTAAAGCAGCTTTAAGTGGCGATATTATTACCGATGCTAAAAAAGATTACAACCAACAAAGTGGTGGTGTGCCTTTAATTAGCATGAGCATGAACAGCGAAGCCGCTCAAAAATGGAAAGTATTAACCGGAAGTAACAAAGGCAAAAGTATTGCGGTGGTAATGGATAACATGGTATATTCTGCACCACGCGTAAATGGCGAAATTAGCGGCGGTCAATCGCAAATTACTGGTAATTTTACAGATACTGAAGCTGATGCTTTAGCCGCTATTTTAAGTGCTGGTAAATTACCTGCCCCAGCACATATTGTTGAAGAGAGCGTTGTTGGACCTACTTTAGGTGCTGAGTCTATTAGCTCGGGTTTAATGAGTTTTGCCATTGCATTAGTGGTTATTTTATTATTTATGGCTGCTTATTACAGCAAATCTGGCTTAGTGGCTAACGTGGCCTTAATTGCTAACATGTTTTTTATTATGGGTATTTTAACCTCGCTAGGTGCGGTGTTAACGTTGCCAGGTATTGCTGGTATAGTGCTCACCATAGGTTTGGCGGTAGATGCTAACATTTTAATATTTGAGCGTGTGCGTGAAGAATTAGCTTTGGGTAAATCAACCTCACAATCTATTAAAGAAGGTTTTAAACATGCCATGAGTTCTATTATCGATTCTAACATTACCCTTGCCATATTAGCAATTATTTTAATGGTGTTTGGTAGTGGCCCAGTACAAGGTTTTGCAACTACTTTATTAATTGGTATTGGTGCTTCGTTATTTAGTGCTATTTTAATTACACGTGTTATTTTTGAATGGATGTTAGAGCGTAAAATGGAAATACCATTTGATACAACTGCTACACGTAATGCCTTTAAAAAATTACATTTTGATTTTGTAGGTAAACGTAAAATTTATTACGCCATATCATCTGCTATTATTGTATTAGGCGTTGTATTTTATTTTAAAAATCATGGTTTAAACTTAGGTGTTGATTTTAAAGGAGGACGTACTTACCAAGTGCGTTTTGAAAAAGATATGAATACTGAGGATATTAAAAAAGCTTTAGCACCAGTATTTGATGGCGCACCAGAGGTTAAAACCTTAGGTAGCAAAAACCAAGCAAAAATTACTACTACTTACCGTGTAACCGATAACGACCCAAATGCTGATAAAGAAGTAGAAGAATCGTTAAATAAAGGTTTAGGCACTTTAAATGCTAAGTATGATATTATGCAACAACAAAAAGTGGGGCCAACCATTGCTACAGATATTGTGTACGGTGCGTATGGTGCTATTTTGTTTTCGTGTTTAATGATGTTTTTATACATCGTCGTACGTTTCCGCAAATGGCAATATGGTTTAGGTTCGGTTGTGGCTTTATTCCATGATGTGCTAATTGTATTATCGTGTTACACTATTTTTGATGGAGTTTTACCGTTCTCGTTAGAAATTGGGCAAGATTTTATTGCGGCTATCTTAACGGTAATGGGTTATACCATGACAGAGACCGTTGTTGTATTTGATCGTATCCGCGAAAGATTAGCCGATTCGGGCAAAGCCGATGTGTTTGGCGAAGAGCGTAATAAATTAATTAACTATGCATTAAATAGTACGTTAAGTCGTACCATTTTAACATCGTTAACTGTGTTTTTTGTATTATTAGTTATTTTCATATTTGGTGGCGATGCCATTAGAGGCTTTATATTTGCCTTATTAATTGGTCGTATTATTGGTACTTACTCATCGTTATGTATCTCTACTCCAATAGTTGTAGATTTTGATAAGAAAAAATAATTGAAAACGTATTCACCTAGTTTCCCACACTTGAGAGGCTAAGGGGTATAAACATCCAAACAAAAAAACCTTCGTTAAACTAACGAAGGTTTTTTGTTTAAGAGATGTAACGGTTTGCTAGCAGGCATTTTTTGCGACTAATGTCCCTTTTATATTTGAATAATCATGTCCCGCAAATTTTACGTCTTCGTTTTTAGATGCGGTTTGTTTTTTTAAGAATCTCCAATAGTTTTTTAGGGTCTTGTCGATTGTCCCAAAACGCCGTTATAATTAAAAAATCCTTATTGAATTTGTAGAATATACTGAAGTATCCCAAAACTGAAACGTGCGTTTCTAGGAAATCTGCTTTTTTAAATAATTTGGGATTACTTTGAATTACTTTGATTTGCTCAGCAATTAACTTGATTAATTTTTTCGCGTAAGTAGTTGTTCCATTTCGCTTAACCCAATACTTTAATATTTTGCGACGCTACTTGGCAGCTGTTTCGGTCCAAGCTACAGTTCTTTTAGCCATTTCAAATCGTTTTTGTCGAGTTGAGAATGAGGAATCATTTTTCCTTCTTTGATGTCCTTTTCGCTGAGCTTTAACATTACGATTTGCTCTTCGGTTAGTTTAACAGTATCCTTGTCCATAGAACTGTTTTTAACTAATTGAAAGAGCGCAGTTAAATAGTCTTTGTTTGAAATAGATAATAGTTTTTCAATTATTCCATTTCTAATATGGTCAGTCGTTGTCATGCAAATTAATTTGAAATAAAGGTACAAAAAAAGAATTATAGTCAAAATGGCAAGGAATTGAATTTCGTTTGAATGTTTTTTTGTTTAATAGGCATAACTCTTTCATAATTCATATCGTGGTTCCTTTGCTATCGCCTTCGAGCTGTGAGGCTGAGTGAAGTCGAAGCCCGTAATACCGAGTTGTTAGGCAAAGGAGAAAAATATCGAAGTGGTTTCGAGAGCCTCAACCACCTTCGAGTTGTCACCCTGAGCGTAGTCGAAGGGATAGTAAAAATAAAAAAACATAAAATTACTTTAGTACAACATATAAATAGTGTTGTATTAGCCGTATTTTTACAAAACATGAGTGGTATTTATATTCATATTCCTTTTTGCAAACAAGCCTGCAATTATTGCGATTTTTATTTTAGTACCAACCTAAGCACCAAAACGCTTTTGGTAAATAACATTGTAAGCGAAATAAATTTACGTGCCAATTATTTACCTAATAAACATTTAAATAGTATTTACATTGGTGGTGGCACCCCAAGTTTATTATCAATACCCGAATTAGAGTTGTTATTTAATGCCCTTAGCAAACAGTATACGTGGGATACAAACACCGAAATAACACTAGAAGCTAACCCTGATGATATTACACTAACCACCTTAAAAAATTGGCAAACAGTAGGCATAAACCGCTTAAGCATTGGCTTACAAAGTTTTAATAACGATGAATTAAAATGGATGAACCGCGCACACACTGCTGCAGAAAGTATTAGCAGTGTAAAAATGGCACAACAAGCTGGCTTTAATAACATAAGTATTGATTTAATTTATGGAAGTAAATTTCAAACACAACAAAGTTGGCAACATACTTTACAAACAGCTATTGAATTAAATACACAACATATTTCGGCCTATAATTTAACTATTGAAACAAAAACCGCTTTAGGCACTAAACATAGCAAAGGCTTAGAACCTTCTATTAACGATGAGTTAAGCAGCACACAATTTTTGCAATTAATTAGCGCCTTACAAAGCGCAAATTTTATTCAGTACGAAATTTCTAACTTTGGCAAAGAAAATTTTTTTGCCGTACACAACAGTAATTATTGGAAACAACAAAATTACCTTGGGCTAGGCCCATCAGCCCACTCTTATAACGGCACATCGCGCCAATGGAATGTAAGTAACACTGCTAAATATAATTTAGCCCTACAAAACAATACCTTTTTTTTTGAAGTGGAAGCATTAACAGTAAATCAAAAATATAACGAGTATGTTTTAACCCGCTTACGTACTATTTGGGGTTGCAATACCTCTGAAATAGAAAAATTATTTGGTGTTACTACTTTAAATTATTTTTTAAAAGCCATTAAAACAAAACAAAATTTTATAACTCAAACTCATGATGTTTATACCTTAAACGCACAAGGCAAACTAAATGCTGATGGCATTGCCGCCCATTTGTTTTTATAAAATTTGCTAAATTTTGTAAAACGGCTATGTATGTTTACGTTTATAAAGTTATCTTTACTAATACATTTGCAAAAAATAAATAAATATTTGTACTCCGTTTTTTTTATCACATGCTTAATGTGTTTTAATAAATTGTATTGCCAAAAACCAACCAATAATTACGATAAATTAGCCCTACAATACTTCGACCAAAAAGAATACGAAAAAGCAAATGTGTATTTTGATGAGTTGTATGATAAAACGCCTGATGTTTGGTATTACTACTATTACAAAAGTTTACTGGGCGCAAAAGAGTTTAGTAAAGCCGAAAAAATTACAAAAAAACAACTAAAACAAAACAAATACAACGTACAAAATTATGTGTACTTAGCACGCATTTATAAATTACAAAACGATGTAAAAAAAGAAACCGAATTTAACCAAAAAGCCATTACAGAATTAACACCCACACAGCCTTTTGTGCAAAATTTAGTAACTGCTTTTGTTGAAGATGCCAATTACGATTACGCCATTGAAGTATATAAAAAAGCCCGAAAACAAAGTCCAGATTACCCATACTATTACGAACTTGCCGATTTATACAAGCAAAAAAATGACTTAAAGGCAATGATAAATGAATATTTAGATGCCCTTGAGTTTAAAGAAAGCGAACTACAAGCCGTGCAAACAAATTTACAAAACAGCTTGGGTTACGATGATGATGAAGGTGGAATAAATAACCCCTTATTAAAACAAGAGTTACAAAAACGCATTCAAAAAAATAACGATAAAATTATATTGAGCGAATTTTTAATTTTTATTCAAAAACAACAAAAAGATTTTGATGGCGCTTTTATACAAAGTAAAGCCTTAGATAAACGCTTAAAAGAAGATGGGCACCGTTTGTTTGAACTTGCAAAAATGTGTGTAAGTAATCAACAATGGCAAACCGCACAACGTTGTTATGAATATGTTATTGAAAAAGGACCTAACAATGGCTATTACGATGCCGCTACCATTGATATTTTAAATGTAGAATATTTGGCCGTTACACAAAAACCACAACCCACTAAAGATGAGCTTTTTGCCTTAGAACAAAAGTATTTAAAAGCCAATTTAAAATTTAAAAACACAAGCTTAAACACACAAATAATAAAAAACTTAGCTAACCTACAAGGCTATTATTTAAATAAAACAAACGATGCCGTAACGTTATTAGAAGAGGCCATAAACGCTGCTGGAATAGAAGCCCTTGAAAAAGCTAACTATAAAATTCAATTAGGCGATATTTATTTATTAAGTGGGCAAATTTGGGACGCATCACTTTTATACTCACAAGTGGAAAAAGATTTTAAATACGAAACCATTGGACAAGAAGCTAAATTTAGAAATGCAAAATTAAGTTTTTATGCTGGCGATTTTAAATGGGCAAAAACCCAAGCCGATGTTTTAAAAGGTGCTACCACAAAATTAATTGCAAACGATGCCCTTGATTTAAGCTTAATAATTACCGACGCCATTGGCATTGACACCAACGATTTACCCCTAAAACTATTTGCAAGTGCTGAGCTAATGATTTTGCAACATCAGTATAGCCAAGCCATTGCTAGGATGGATAGCATTAACCAATTGTTTAGTAATAATACATTGGGCGATGATATTTATTTTAAAAAAGCACAAATTTATTTTTTGTTGGGCGATGTTGTAAAAACAGAAGCCATGTATAAAAATATTTTAGAATATTATCCTAACGATTTATATGCCGATGACGCACAGTTTAAATTAGCCGAATTGTACGAAAAAATAAACGATAAAGAAAAAGCAAAACAAAGCTACCAAGATGTGCTAACAAAATTTCCTGGTAGTATTTTTGTAGTAGAAGCTCGTAAACGCTTTAGGTTGTTGCGTGGCGATAATTTAAGTAATTAAATCAAAAACTTAGGCTCCCTTGTGCGTTGGTTGTTGTAAAAAACTTTTATAGTTAGTAGGTAAAGTAATAGTAGGTTCTTGTTTAAAAATACCGTACACCGCACTGCCACTGCCACTCATACTTGCATAAATAGCGTTGTTGGCATACAACGCATCTTTTAGCTGCTTTATTTGCGGGTATTTTTTAAATAGTACGGTTTCAAAATCGTTGGTTACAAAGTCTTTCCAGTTTTCAATAGGCTCAGTTTCAACTATTAGTTTTAAATTGTGCTCTGTTTGTTTTGGTATTAAATCTAAATACGCTTCTTTGGTACTGCTTAACACATCTGGAAAAACAATTAAAATGTAATAGCTACTTAAATCTAAACTTATATCGCTAAATTCATTTCCTTTTCCTTGTGCAAAAACGGGTTTATTTTTTATAAAAAACGCACAATCACTTCCAATTTTAGAGGCAATATTTAGTTTATCGGTTTCGCTAAAGTTTAAGTTAAACAAGGTATTTACGCTATTTATAAAAAAAGCCGCATTAGCGCTACCGCCACCCAAACCCGCACCCATAGGTATATTTTTGTGTAAATGCACCTTAATAGGGGGTATTTTTTTAGTTTGTGTTACTAACTGCCAGGTTTTATAAATGAGGTTATTTTCAAGTGAGCTATCAATAAATAAGCCGCTTTGCGTAAATTCTATGGGCGTAGTAATATCTTTGTTTTCAATTACTTCCAAGGCATCGCACCAGTTTATGGGGTAAAAAATGGTTTCAATATTATGAAAACCATCTGAGCGTTTAGCGGTAACATTTAGACCAATATTGAGTTTACTATTCGAAAAAAGCAGCATTATTTTTGTGATTTTTTGTGGATTAAGAAAAAAGTGCTAAATTGCAACAAATTATTTCAAAAAATCATTAAAATGAAAAAAATTACATTAGGATTTTCAATTTTAGTTGCAGCAGGTTTATTTGTTGTAGGTTGTAACAAAAAAGCAAATGTAGCTCCTGAAGCAGATGTAGAGTTTCAAAGCTCAATAGATGCCTCATACGCTAATCAATTAGTAACAGAAATTGATATTACAGCTAGTTATGTAGCAGAATACAGATTAACAGATAATTTCTTTACCTATGGGCCAAACCCAACTGGTAACGCAAGTAATACACTTACTATTGCCGAATTTACTACTACAGGTAATTATAAGTATGTAATTACTTACAATAACTGCGTATGTAAAGATGGTAAACGTCGTGATGGTTCGATGACGGTTGATTACTCTACAAGTAACATAGGTGGTGGTATTTTATTTTACCGTTTACCTACTTTTGTTTGTAATGTAACTTTAAATAATTATGAAGTAGATGGTTGGTTAATTAATGCTGTTACACCTTTTAAAATTACAAATACAACGCCAGTTAATTTTAATCCTGCAAATACTAAATTAACATGGACTTTAGATGGCAACTTTACCATTAAAAATCCACTTGATTCATCAAAAAATATGACTTGGGTAGGTAAATTAACTAAAACCTTAGTAAATACTGCTACAACTAGCGCAGTTTATACAAACTCTTTAACGTCAATTAATTGGGCCACAAAAACATTTACTTCTAATACGGGTGCAATGTTAGAGTATACAGGTAGCTTTTCGGGTGTAACATCTCGCACAAGTGCTTATACATATTCAATCACTACTCCATTAGTAAAAGATTTTACATGTCGCCCTGACCAAGTTTTAACAGGTGTTACCACCTCAACTATTGATCCACGTATTTACTCAGAGTGGCATCCAGTTATTAATGGTACAGCTTCGTTTACTACTGCAAGTGGCAAAGCAGATGCGGTAACTAATAAAATTGAACCTCGTGTTATTGGCTATGGTAGTACCGATGATGTGCCTATTTCTACTTGCGATAACGCTGGTAAAGTAAGTATTAAAGGTATTTCTTACCCTATTACATTTATTAAATAAATTTAACACTAAAATTTAAAAAGGCTATCCACTAAATGGATAGCCTTTTTTTTATAAAAATAACCAACCCTTTTGGCTTCAGTATCGTAATAGTAATAGTGGCTATTAATAGATTTAATGTATTTTTTTAGTTTTTATACTAAAAATAGTAATTAACTTTAATGCTTTATTTTTTTTATAAACAAACACAATAAATATTTAAACCCAACGTTAAATAATACTAAGCCTTATATTTTGAATATTAATTACCTAAACATACATACATTAAAGTTTTTTGTTTTAACATTAGTTTTAGGCTCAGCACTATTTTTATTTAATTCGTGCAAAAAGTATAGCCCAGCCACACCCGCTTTTTTTATAAAAGCAACTAGCATTAATGTAGTTACAACAGCATCTTTACAAGGTAGTGCTAGTAATAAAATTACCGAACTTTGGTTATACCTTAATGGTAAATACCAGGGGGCTTACCCAATGGGTAGTTTAATGCCAATACCTAATAATGGACAAAATACTACGGTTGATGTTTTTGCTGGCATTCAAAACAATGGTATAAAATCTACGCGCATTACCTGGCTTTTTTATGATAAAATAGAGTTTGATACTTTGGTTGAAAACGGCAAAATAGCCGAACGCGCATTTACCTTTAAGTACAACCCAGGTGTAAAATTTGAATGGATAGAAGATTTTGATTCAAACAGCGGTTTTAGTATTATTAACTCATCGGTTTCAAGCACCACTTTTACCACGGTTTCGGCCCCCGAGAGTTTTGAAGGTAAATCTATTAAACTACAACTTACTACCACTAAAACTATTGCGCAAATAGAGTCGGCATTATCTTATTCGTTACCACTGGGTAGTAGTAATGTGTATTTAGAAGTCGATTATAAATGTTTTCAACCTTTTGAAATAGGTTTAATTGCGGGCTCAACACCAAAACCTGTATTTAATTTAAATGCTAGCCCTAACTGGAATAAAATTTATATAAACTTGGCAGATATTGTTAACTCTGCACCTATATCAAACACACATAAAATTTACTTTAAAATGGTAAAGGCTAGTGATAGCGACGACTCTCGCCTGTATTTAGATAACATTAAAGTCATTCACTTTTAACACATGAGCAAAAGGCTACGCACCATATACTATATTTTGCTTGATTTTTTTACAGCGGGCCTAGCATGGACAGTTTTTAACTATTACCGTAAAACGCAAATAGACCCTATAAAAACACACCAAAGCAGCTTTAATATTTTTGATAATCAGTTTTTAATAAGCGTATTTATTTTACCAATAATTTGGGTGTTGGTTTACTATTTAATGGGTTCGTACAATAATGTATTACGCCGTTCGCGTATTAACGAGTTTGTACAATTATTGGCCATTAGTATAATTGGCGTTACGGTGTTGTTTTTTGTTATTTTGTTAGATGATTATGTAGCCACTTATAAATTATATTACAAACTTTATTTTGTGTTATTTATTTGTCACTTTGGCTTTACCTCTATATTTAGATTAATACTATCTACCAACACCAACAAAAAAATACATTTACGCAAGTTTGGTTTTAATACCATTATTATTGGAAGTAACGAGCGAGCCTTAAAAATGTTTACCGAAGTGCAAGCCCTAAAATATGGTATTGGTAATAAATTTATTGGCTTTGTGCACATTGAAGGTAAAAATGGCTACAGCGAAGAGTTAAAAAAAGAATTGCCTCACATTGGCGAGTACCAAGACATTAGAACCATTATTGAAATTAACCAAATAGAAGAAGTAATTATTGCCCTTGAAAGCTGGGAACACGAATACATTAAAAACATTGTAAACGACCTTAGCGATATGGGTATTGTTATAAAAATTATACCCGATATTTATGATATTTTAAGTGGGCATGTAAAAATGACAAGCATTTTAGGCACGCCTTTAATTGAAATTAAAAATAAAATTATACCCGAGTGGCAAATTTCGGTAAAACGATTTTTAGATGTTTTTATTTCAATAGTGGTAGTATTATGTTTTAGTTGGTTGTACATTATTATTGCATTATGCGTTAAATTAAGTAGTAAAGGCAGTGTGTTTTTTACCCAAGAGCGAATAGGCATACATGGCAAACCTTTTTATATTTTTAAATTTAGAACCATGTTTACCGACTCTGAAAAAAATGGTCCAGCCCTTTCAAGCGATAACGACCCGCGCATTACCCCCGTAGGTAAATTTTTGCGAAGGGTACGATTAGATGAAATGCCACAGTTTTTTAATGTGTTGTTAGGCGATATGAGTATTGTAGGGCCGCGCCCCGAGCGCCAATTTTTTATAGAAAAAATAGTAGCTAAAGCCCCTCACTTTAAACATTTACAAAAAATACGTCCGGGTATTACCAGTTGGGGGCAAGTAAAATATGGCTATGCCGAAA
>JAYTRS010000354.1:0-12326 GCA_043746065.1 Bacteroidota bacterium
CTTACATTTAAGATGCCAAAAAATAATACTTCCATAAAAAAAACTGCTGATTTTAGTTATTGGGAACTGAACCAATATTTTAAAACTTACGATTTAATAGTAATTGGAAGTGGAATTGTAGGTTTAAGCACCGCAATAAGTTTTTTAGAAAAGCATAAAAACGCAACCGTTTTGGTTTTAGAACGGGGCATTTTACCAAGCGGGGCAAGTACAAAAAATGCTGGTTTTGCGTGTTTTGGCAGCCCAAGCGAATTACTAAATGATATAAAAAACACTAATGAGGATGTAGTATGGCAAACTGTAAAAATGCGTTGCGATGGTTTAAGTTTGCTACAAAAACGTTTAGGCAAAAAAAATATTGATTATAAACCTTATGGCGGTTTTGAACTGTTTAATGACGCACAACTTTTAAACGAATGCCTTGAAAAAACAGATTACTTAAACAAAAACATAAAACAAATTATTGGTAAATCTAATTGTTACAGCAACGCCACTAAAAAAATAAATTACTTTGCTAACACTAAAGGTGTTTTAAAAAATAAATATGAAGGGCAAATAGATACTGGTTTAATGATGAAAAATTTAATTTTATTAGCACAACAAAAAGGAGCTATAATTTTAAATTCAATAGGCGTTACTGCATTAAATGATGTAGGTAATGTGGTAGAAATTTTAAGTAATGTAGGTGTTTTTAAAGCTAAGAAAGTAGTGGTGGCAACCAATGGCTTTGCAACACAATTATTAAACATAAAAGATGTAAAACCCGCTAGGGCGCAGGTATTGATTACAAAGCCCATTAAAAATTTAAAAATTAAAGGTACTTATCACTACCAACAAGGCTATTATTATTTTAGGAATATACATAACCGTGTTTTATTTGGTGGTGGTAGAAACCTTGATTTTAAAGGCGAAACAACTACTGAATTACAATTAAACAACGCTATTCAAGCCAAATTAAATGAGCTTTTAAAAACTATCATTTTACCAAACACTGTTTTTGAAATAGAGCATAGGTGGAGCGGAATAATGGGTGTAGGAACCGAAAAAAAACCCATTATTAAAAATGTTAGTGCAAATGTTGTTGCCGCTGTAAGAATGGGCGGAATGGGCGTTGCTATTGGTAGTTTGGTAGGCAAAATAGCTGCTGATAAAATTTAAAAATAATAATAGTGTTTGGTTTAAAATTATTTGCAATCTTTATATAATTATGTATAAAAAATGGTTTATTGTTTTTGTAATTGTTTTTGTAATTCTATCAAAAAATAGTGCACAAACCAATATTGATAGCCTAAAAGCAGAGCTATCAAAAACAAACAATACTAATAAAAAGGCTGATATTTATTTTAAACTAGGTAGAGTTTATTTAATAAATAAAAGCGATTTTGAAACGGCGTTGGAGTTTTATTCTAAAGCTGAATTAAATGCGAGTTTAGCACATAACGATACCCTATTTTTAGAAACTTTAATAAATAAATATTATTGTTTTGCAAGGCTATATTCAACTGAAGGTATAGATTCTAATACCAAACTTATTCAAAAACTAAGCACTTATTTCCCACAAAAAAATAATCGATTAAACGCCAAGTATTTTGTATTAATAGGCGATGAGGCGGCCGATTCTGACATTCAGAAAGGATTAAACTACTATTTAGAAGCTAAAAAATACTTTGTTTTAGCAGGAGTAAAAAATTTATTTGCTATCGATCAGCGCTTAATTAGGATATACCAACGATCAAACGACTACAGAAAAACCCTCACTATTTTAAAACCTTTTGTAACCCAATTTAAGGAGCGGAAATTATATAAGGATTTAAACCAAGTATACCATAACATTGCCGTAGCTTATTATAATTTAGAAAACGATAGTTGTATTTTTTATTTTAACGAATCGGCAAATTTTGCATTATCTAATTTTGGCGATACAGCTACGTTTTTAAGTGATAACGTTTTATTAATTGATTATTTAATTATTAATAAACAAAAATTTGGCGAGGCAGAAATGCGATTAGCAAACTGTAAAAGAATTATTAAAGCTTTTTCAAAGCCAGTAGATAAAATAACCATTAGCAATATTTATGGGCTTAGTGGCGATTTATTTAAAAACAAAACTTCTTTAACTTCGGGCGATTTAACCTCCACAAAAGAAAATATAAAACAGGCGATTGATTATTATAGATTAGCTTTAAATCAACTTAAAACAACAGAAGGTTTAATAAGCGAAAGATCAAATATTCAAATTTTATATACAAGCCTTTCTGACTGTTTTGCCAAAGTAAATCAAGCCGATAGTGCTTTATTTTATTATAAAAAAGCTGTTGCCATTAACGATACCATCACTAAAATGCAAAATAATAAAGCATCAAAAGAGCTACTTGCAAAATACGAAACCGAAAAAAAAGATACAGAAATAAATTTATTGAATGAAAAAAATAAAGTATTTGATAGTGAAAGCAAACAAAATAAACTTGTAATACTTGGCGTTATTATTATTGCGGGCTTGTCAATGGTTAGCTTATTCGTGTTTATTAATCGCTATAGAATAAAGAAAAAAGCAAATGATATATTGCAGGAGCAAAAAAATATAATTACTCAAACTAATAACGAATTAATTAAACGAAATAATTTAATACAAGAAAGCATTGATTATGCTGCAATTATTCAACAATCTATTTTACATAACGAATTAGTATTAAGTAAAAACTTAAATGATTTTTTTGTAATAAACAGCCCTAAAGAAGCTGTTGGTGGCGATTTTTATTGGGTACATACCTCCGAAACAACAAATAATATATACATTGCTGTTGCCGATTGCACCGGGCATGGTGTTCCAGGATCGTTAATGACACTTTTGTGCAACAATATTTTTAATCAAATCATAGATAAAGAACCCGACATTACAGTGAGTAATTTTTTATCTATTGCTAATAAAAAAATATATAATAGTTTTAATACAGATAAAACATCTCAAAAATCAACAAACGGAATGAATGTATTACTTGTTTGTATTAACAGAACAAATAACACGTTAACGTATGCTGGAGCCAAAAACGCTCTTCTTATTACAAAAATGAGTAACGAGGTACAAGAATTAAAAGTAGATTTATATTCTATTGGCTACTTGCCAGAATTTGCATTTACCGAATACACAACGGTTTTAAATAAAGATGATGTATTGTATTTAACTACAGATGGCTTTGCAGACCAAGTTGGTGGATTAGAGAACAAAAAGTTTTTAAAATTAAATTTAATAAAACATTTAAAATCCATTTACCATTTACCTATGGCACAACAAAAAATAGAACTCCGCAATACCTTTATAAATTGGAAAGGTGCTAACGAACAAAAGGATGATGTGTGTTTACTAGCAGTAAAAATAACGTAACAAAGCGTTATTAGTAGCTATAATAATCTTTCCTTATAAAATACTCAGCAGCATTTAATAATTGTTTCGTTTGTTTTTCTAACGAATCGGCTTTTGGTTTATTTCTTATATAATAATCTTGTGGGTTTAAATCCCAAAATTGTTTTAAGCGTTTTGTTTTTTGTGTTATTAACTCATAAAAAAAGTACCCATCATTTGTTACACAGCCAATTTTATCATCAGCACTAAAATAAACAAAGGGATGTTTTTGTTTTAAAATATTTATGCCAAATGTTGTATTGGTAAATTGTAAATTTAATAGTCCTGCTACCGAACTTATTATATCAGGCTGATAACCTATGTTATGATTTGTATCAGGTAATAATGTGTTTGGTTTGTGCAATACAAGCGGTATATTATGAAAGCTTAAAGGCATCTCATAACAGCCATCGGTAGCATAACCGTGGTCGCCCAAAAACACAAATAGTGTATTGTTGTACCAAGATTGTTTTTTTGCAGTTTGCATAAATTGCCCCAATGCCCAGTCGGCATATTGTGTGGCGCGTTTCTCTTCGGTAGTTGCTGTTGGTTTAAATGGTATGTTTGTTGGTATTGCCCATGGGCCGTGGTCAGAACCCGTCATAATAAAACTTAAAAAAGGTGTTAATGAATCTGTTTTATGTATGGTGTTAAAAAATAAATTATACAATTCGTGATCTGGTACACCAGTAGCACTTAATGTTTTTTCTTTTGGTAAATTATCTGAGCTGAATGTTTTTTTATAACCATTTTGAGTAAAAAAACCTTGCATGTTATCAAAATGTGGGTCGTGGGTACAATAAAAAAATGTTTGATAATTTCTTTGTTCTAGTAAATTACCCAAGGTGGTAAATGGTTTTTTAGTATAACGCCTTAAACCATGTTCAACAAGCATGCTTGGGTAGCCCGAAGCTGTTGAAAATAACCCATTAAAGGTATGAATACCCGATGAAAAAAAGCGATCGAAATAAACTGATTCTTTTACAATGTTATTAAAATTAGGTGTTAACACTTCGGTGCCATTGGCGCCCATTTTGTAAGTGCTCATACTCTCCATACATATAATAACAACGTTGTAGGGTTTAAAAACAGAATCTTTATTTTCAACACGGTTAATGTTTTTTTGATAAGGAGATGAAATTCCTAAATAATTTCTTGCAGTAGCAATACACTCATCAATATTTGCTGGCACAACATAGTTTTTAGTTTTTTGAAACAATACAGATCTAAAAAAAGTAAAATTTGGGTTTAATGCAATTTGATTAATAAATAAATTATCGCTTATAATTGCTAAGCCCTCGTGGGTAGTGCTTTTACCTGACATTCTGCCCCGTGCACCAAAAATTAAAAACGGAATTAATAGCACAAAACAAATACTTGTTTTAAACACTTTACTGGTGTTTTGATGCAATAATAAAATGTGTGTTTTAAATACTTTTTTTAAAATTTTATAAATTAACACACACATTAAAATAAAAATTAACAAATAGCCATAGTAAGAAATATTACCAAAAATTAATTTTAAAACAAAGCTTGGTGATGCCGCCCATAAAAAAGCCTGTTTATTTAGGTGGCTATTAAATTGTTTGTAGTAAGGAAAATCTGCGGCTGATACCAAAGCATATATACAAAAAATTAAAAGTGTAATTACAAAACCAATTTTATGAAACACTAATGTTTTTTTATAAAATAATTGGTTTAAAAATAATAGTAAGGTTGGTAAAAATAAAGCGTAAGTACTTGCCACCATATCAAACTCTAAACCCATTTTAAACGCTTTTAAAATAGTGGTAGCATCTATAGCGTTATTATCAATCGTTTTAAAACAAAAATAAAAACATATTCGGCAAATAGTTAAAATGCCAAACTGAAGTAAAAACAATTTTAAAAATGTAATTATAAACGCAGGAAAAAATAAAATAACTTTTTTTAGCATGGTTTTAAAATAATTAAAAAAGCCATATAGTTTTATATGGCCTTTTTGCGTTTTATAGTTTAATTTATTAACCTAAATCAAATTTAATACCTTGTGCCAACGGCAAGGTGTTGCCATAATTTACAGTATTAGTTTGCCTGCGCATATAGGCTTTCCAAGCATCACTGCCGCTTTCGCGACCACCACCTGTTTCTTTTTCGCCACCAAAAGCACCGCCAATTTCGGCACCACTTGTGCCAATGTTTACGTTTGCAATTCCGCAATCGCTACCACTAGCGCTTAAAAACAGCTCTGCTTCACGCATATTTAAAGTCATTATAGCGCTTGATAAACCTTGCGGCACATTGTTTTGCATGGCAATAGCATCTTGCAATGTTTTGTATTTCATAATGTATAATACAGGGGCAAAGGTTTCGTGCTGTACAATTTCCATATCATTTTTAGCCTCTGCAATTGCTGGCTTTACATAACAACCGCTTTCATAACCATTACCTTCAAGCACTCCACCCGCAACAATAATTTTTCCACCCTCGCTAATTACACGCTCTAAGGCGTTTAAATAAGCTTTTACAGCATCTTTATCAATTAATGGGCCTACATGATTTGTTTCTAATAAAGGATTACCAATTTTTAATTGAGTATATGCTTTTACTAATTTTTCTTTTACTTTATCGTAAATACTTTCGTGAATAATTAAGCGGCGAGTGGTTGTGCATCGTTGTCCAGCAGTGCCTACTGCACCAAATACTGCACCAATTAAGGTTGTATCTAAATCGGCACTTTCGGTAATAATAATGGCGTTGTTGCCGCCTAATTCTAAAATAGATTTACCAAAACGCTCTGCTACTTTTGCCCCAACAATTCTTCCCATTCTTGTAGAGCCTGTAGCACTTATTAAAGCCACGTTTGTATCTGTGGTTAATAATTCACCAATACTTCCATCGCCATTAATTAAACTGCTAATGCCTTCTGGCAAATTATTTTCTTTAGCAACCTCGTTCCAAATATGCTGACAAGCTACTGAGCATAAAGGAGTTTTTTCAGATGGTTTCCAAATACACACATCGCCACAAATCCAAGCCAATGTGCTATTCCAAGCCCACACCGCCACAGGGAAATTAAAAGCCGAAATAATGCCCACAATGCCAATTGGGTGCCATTGCTCCATCATACGGTGGTTGGCACGTTCGCTCTGAATAGTTAAACCATATAATTGGCGCGATAAGCCTACAGCAAAATCGCAAATATCAATCATTTCTTGCACTTCGCCCAAACCTTCTTGGTATGATTTACCCATTTCGTAAGAAACTAATTTACCTAAATCAGCTTTTTTTGCACGTAATTTATCACCAAATTGGCGCACATACTCCCCACGCTTTGGTGCTGGAATTAAACGCCAATGGGCATAAGCCTCATTAGCTGTTGAAATTATTTTTAAATAATCGGCTTTAGTACCTGTTTTTACTTTGGCAATTAATTTGCCATCTACAGGGCTATGCGATTCTAATTCAGGGCCATTTGCAAACCAGTTTAGACCAGTAGAACAACCGCTATTTATTTCTTTTAAGCCTAAGGCTTTTAATACGTTTTGCATAATTTTTTATTGTGGGCTCAAATTTATGCTTTTGTTTTAATTAGTAAAATTTATATACTAACAAGTTTTTTAATAATTGCTTGTAATAGCGTATTGTTTAAATTGTAAATTTGATAGTTAAATGCTGTGTAATTTTATATGTTGTATCAAAAAAAAATAATGCTACTTGGTAGCGGTGAGTTAGGTAAAGAACTTGTAATTGCTTTACAGCGTTTAGGGCAACATATAATTGCTGTTGATAATTACGGAGGCGCACCTGCCATGCAAGTTGCCCATCAGTTTGAAGTTATTAATATGTTGGATGGCGATGCTTTAGATAAAATAGTTGCCAAACACCAACCCCATTTAATTGTGCCCGAAATTGAAGCCATACGCACCGAACGTTTTTACGATTACGAAAAGCAAGGCATAACGGTAGTGCCAAGTGCTAAAGCTGCTAATTTTACAATGAATAGAAAAGCTATACGCGATTTAGCAGCAAAAGAATTAGGCTTACGTACCGCCAATTATTTATATGCAACCACCCTTGAAGAATTTAAAATTGCTGTTATAAAAATAGGAATTCCATGTGTAGTAAAACCGTTAATGAGTAGTAGTGGCAAAGGACAAAGTGTTTTAAAGGAAGGCACTGCTGAGGCTATAGAAAAAGTTTGGAACTACGCCATGGAAGGTTCGAGAGGAGATTATAAAGAGGTTATTGTAGAAGAATTTATTCCTTTTGATTCTGAAATTACATTATTAACCGTTACTCAAAAAAACGGCGCTACTTTGTTTTGCCCGCCCATTGGCCATAGGCAAGAGCGTGGCGATTACCAAGAAAGCTGGCAGCCCTGTGCCATAAGCGATACGGATTTAAAAGAAGCACAACACATGGCCGATAAAGTTACCAAAGCATTAACTGGTTTTGGTTTATGGGGGGTAGAGTTTTTTTTAACTCAAAAAGGTGTTTATTTTAGTGAATTATCGCCACGTCCACACGACACAGGCATGGTAACCCTTGCCAATACACAAAACTATAACGAATTTGAACTACATGCACGCGCTATTTTAGGCCTCGCCATTCCTCAAATTAATTTAGTAAATGTAGGGGCATCGGCGGTTGTGTTAGCTACTAACGAGGGTACAAATCCTAATTTTATAGGCATTGAAGCTGTTTTAAAAAATACCAACACAGATGTTAAAGTTTTTAACAAGCCCGCCACAAGGCCTTACCGACGAATGGCGGTTGTACTTTGTAATGATTCAATAACCGAAAATGTAAGTTTGGTTAAAGAAAAAGCCATTCAATTATCTAAACAAATAGAGGTTAAATGTGTATGAAAAAAATAATTATAGTGTTTTTAATTTTTAATTTAAGTGTAAAGTCGCAAACCGTTAGTGCCTTTTTTGTACCACAAAACAGCTTACTTTATAGTTTGTCTTTAAACGATTCGGCTACCTACTACCAATGCCATGTAGAGCAGGCGGTGCAACAACTATCAACCGTTAGCGGGCAAACCCTAACCTCTAAGCCGCAAAAATTTACCATTACCGAAAAATTTGTAGTTATAAAAAACGATTCAGCAAATTACAAAGTACGTTATTATACCTCATCGTTAACAGTATTTCCTAACCGTAAATTTTCAGGTTTAAAAATTAGAGAAAAAAAATATTGGGAATTTAAAAAAGAAACCGAGTTTGTTTTAACTCCAACTAATTTAAAATATTTAGTAGCACTTGAAACTAAAGGCAGAGAAACAACCGAGTACGATTTTGCAATTACAAAATATACCACCAACCAATTAATTATTAAAACCAAAAAAGCCTTTAAACAACTAGTGTTTGATGGTGATTATGTACTATCGCAATTATTTAAAAAATAATTTTGTAACTTTTAACATCTGTTTTAAATTTTAATTTCGAAATTTATTTAAATTTAATTTATGTCAACTACCATTATACACAAAGCCAATACGCGCGGTCACGCCAACCACGGTTGGCTAAACGCTTACCACTCATTTAGTTTTGCAAGTTATTATAACCCTGAGCGTATGCACTTTGGCGTGTTACGGGTTTTAAACGATGATACCATTGATGGTGGCGTGGGTTTTGGTAAACACCCACACGATAACATGGAGATTATTACTGTAGTATTTGAAGGCGAATTAAAGCACCAAGATAGTATGGGAAACAGCGCTGTTATTAAAGCGGGCGACGTACAAGTAATGAGTGCTGGCACAGGCATACAACACAGCGAGGTAAATAATTTACCACACCAAGCTGTAAAATTGTTGCAAATTTGGGTGTTTCCTAACCAAAAAAATGTAACCCCACGTTACCAACAAATTTCGTTAAACAAAGCCGATAGAAAAAACAATTTACAACAAATTTTATCGCCCAACCAAAACGATGATGGCGTGTGGATACACCAAAACGCTTGGTTTTATTTAAGTGAATTAGAAAAAGGTACTGAAGTAAAACACAGCGTAAAATTACCAAGCAATGGCATTTATATTTTTGTTTTAAACGGCAAAATAACTATAAATGGCGAAACCCTTGAAAGCCGAGATGCATTAGGAATAAGCGGAACAGACTTAGTAAATATTAAAGCAGAAAGCGATGCTGAATTTTTAGTAATGGATTTGCCAATGACAACCTAAATTTTTTACACATATTAATATTATAAGAATTAATTAGCTAAAAAATATTTTGGAAAAACAGTGGTTATAAGTTTTATTTTTCATTTAATACTTAGCTCCACCAATACCAATATTTTCAATAGGATGCCAAGTGGTTTTAATTTCTTGCAAGTCTAAAATTAAATAAGGGTTTTGGGTATCGTCTTTCGTCCAATCTTTATTCCAAAAAAATGGGCGCTTTACATTTAAGGAAGCGTTTTCTGCAATTGTTTTTATTTCGTCTTTGTTATCGCGGCAATACACCACCGCATTTACATCCATGTGGCTTGAAAAATGGCTGTGTAATTCGTTACTCGTTCCGGTTAAAATATTTATTACGCCACCAGGTAAATCGCTTGTTTCTAAAACTTCGGCAAAGGTAATGGCACACAGGGGTAATTTTTCAGATGCTAAAACCACACAAACATTTCCGCCAGCAATAATAGGGCTTATAGCGCTTACTAAACCTAACAAGCCTGTGCTTTCGGGCGCAATAACCGATACAACGCCTGTTGCCTCAGGCACCGAAAAATTAAAATGCGAACTTGCCACAGGATTAACCGCACTAAATAGTTGCATGTATTTATCGCACCAACCAGCGTAATGTACTAATCTATCAATGCTTTGTAACACTTCGGTTTCAGCAGCTTTTGTGGTAATACCTTGTGCTACTAATTCTTCTATAAATTGGGCTTTGCGACCTTCTAACATTTCTGCAATGCGGTACAATATTTGGCTACGGTTAAATGCACTTTTGCCGCTCCAACCACCAAATGCAGCACGTGCGGCAACTACTGCGTTTCTAAAATCTTTTCGAGAAGATAAACAAACGTTGGCAATGATTTGGTTTTTTTTGTTTTTTAATTCGTAATAACGTCCGCTTTCAGTACGTGGAAAAGCACCACCAATATATATTTTGTAAGTTTTTAAAACATTTAATCGTGCCATAATGTGGTATTGTTTTTTTTAGAATTTAAATATAATAATAAAAATTAAACCCCTATGTTTTTAGGAATAGAGAAAGAGAGCCTTACATTTAATTTAAATTACTGAGCGCCAACGTATCTATTTTTAATTTAGATTCGGTACTAACGTTTAGTTTGTTTCGGTTAATCCACTCGGTTAGTGCTATAAAAAATTGTTGTTTATTGGTTATGTGTGTTAATTTTATTTGATGCGACTTTTTGTTTTTTGTTATAAAGTAAAAAATATCGTGTCTAAACTCTACTAAAGCAATTTGATTTGCAAATACTCTTACAAAACCTGTTTGCACAAATAAAATATAGTTAGCATAAATGCTTACAAAACACAATTGCTTTTTGTATTTTAAATAGGTTATAATACCCTCGGTTAAAGCAATAATTACACAAATGGGGTATAGATATTGTATGCGCGTTTGCGATGTATAAAGCATGATGGCAAAGGTAACAAACACTCCTATTTTTAAAACCCTAAACATAACATAGCTATTTGTAAAATAACTAAAGCGCATTACTGGCAGTGCCGCTTTAAACGAAGCGTTTAATACCTCGTAACAACTTAAAAAAACATAGACTAAGCCTGCAATGAGTTGTATTCCCACTAAATCTTTAAAACTAAACCAACTGTAAAAAAAATTAATTGCCGATAAACCCACTACGCCAAGTAGTAATAAATTTTTTCCAAGTGATGCAATTGCTGAGTTCATATTTATTTAATCCTTATCTAATTATGTAAATATAGGGAAGAAAACGCTTGTTTATTTTCAAAAATAAAAAACCTATGTTAAAATTTACTGTTTATCGGCTAAATATTACCATTCGTCAAAATTGTTGGCTTTTACATATTTTTTTCTATATCTTCATATTATCTAAACAAATTATTATGGTAAAAAACTTACGGTTCTTAATAACGGTTGTATTATTTACAGCATTTTTAATTTCGGGAAAAGCTCAAAAAAACGCTAATTTTAATTATGGCGATGCGTCTGAAAATTTTTACACCACACAAAAACGTTTAAACAAACATTTTAAAAAATACACTAAAGAATTAGAGCGTGAACGCGAAGAAAAAGCCCGTTCAGGCGGTAAACTAAGCGTTGGTGCCGAGCAAGAAGAAGAGCTTGCTGGTTTTGAATTATACAAGCGCTGGGAAAATTTTATGGCGCCCCGCGTTTACCCTAGTGGTGATAAAACATTAGCCTCGCGCGCTTATGAAGAGTATCAAAAATACGCCGAAGAATTAAGCGCATCTAACTCTCAAAACAAAAATATTGGTAGCAATAATTCTGTTTTATCAGCTACGTGGCAACCTATTGGTCCTTTTGGCGATCCATCTGGTGGTAATGTTGGGCGTATTAATGCTGTGCGATTTGATCCCTCAAACGCAAACGGTTTATGGAGTTGTGCTCCTGTTGGTGGTTTATGGAGTTCGGCCAATTTAGGTTCATCGTGGAGTACAAACACTAATCAACTTACTGTTATTGGCACTTCTGATGTAGCATTTGATCCAACCAATCCTTTAGTAATGTATTTAGCTACTGGTGATGGCGATGCAGGAGATTCATACAGCACTGGCGTTTTAAAATCTACAGATGGTGGTGTAACCTGGGCCACAACAGGCTTAGCTTGGACAGCCTCACAAGGCCGAAGAATACGAAAGTTACTAATTAATCCAACTAATAATCTTAATATTTTTGCAGCTTCAACTATCGGTTTACTTCGTACAACAGATGGAGGAGCAACATGGGCTACCGTTCAA
>JAYTRS010000355.1:0-4006 GCA_043746065.1 Bacteroidota bacterium
TAAAATTTTAAAATCAGCTACTAGTGTTGCAAAAAATTATCTTGAAGAAAAGGAAATAAGAGAACTGAATAGATTAGTGGAATTATATCTAAACTTTGCCGAACTACAAGCAGAAAGAAATAACCCATTAAAAATGGCAGAATGGACTGAAATATTAGATGGATTCTTGAAAATAAATCGTTATGATTTACTTAATAATTCTGGGAGTATTTCTCATGAACAGGCAATTAAAAAAGCAACGGAAGAATATCAAAATTTTAGAATAACACAGGACAAAAAATTTGTTTCAGATTTCGATAAAGAAATAAAAAAAATTAAGAAGAAAAAATAATTTTTTTATTTTATACATAATCACAATTCACCTTATTTCATCAAATGAAAGTCTATCGATACAAAGTGGTAAAATAGTAAGCGTTAATAAAGTTAATTGGGACAAATCCCAAGGTTTTGATTTCGTAAATAGTTTAATCGTCTGCTGCATTAACTACACTAAATAAAGTATTACAAATTAATTCTATTCAGTCATTATAATTGAATATTATAACTTATTCCCCCCTCTTCGTAGAACAATTAATAAAAAAATTACCAATGAAAATAACCATTTTAATTTCAACAATTATTCTGCTTGATACAAGTTCTTGTAAAAAGTATTACTGTGAATGCACATCATATAATGTAAACAGTCCTGAAAGTGCTGTAGCAGTATTACAAATGCGTATGGCTATTAAGAAAATATTTTCAGAATTCAAGCTTCATTCCTAACTCTAAATTAGGCACATAAAATATGTATAAATTTCAATACCAAATTAGCAAAAGAATATAAAAAAATCATTCTTAAATAAAATCAGGTACATCAATACCATTATGGCTTTATAATTAGGCTTTTTTATACCAACGTTAAAAATAGTTACAACATTTTTATATATTAATATTGAGTTGTAATTTTATATAAAATAAGTTTAAAATGACTAGCCTAAAATTAAATACTAAAACAACTCTCGGTTTTTTTATCATTGCACTTTTTACCACTGCCTGTGGGCAAACTAAAACTAATACCATGAATAAAGAAGAAAATAAAGCAACTACAATTACAACTTCTAAAAATGCAAACACTATTGATACTGCTACTTTTGGTGCTGGTTGTTTTTGGTGTGTTGAAGCCGTTTTTCAGCGCCTAGAAGGCGTATTAACTGTTAAAAGTGGTTACAGTGGTGGCACTGTAAAAAACCCTTCGTACCACGAGGTAAGCGAAGGTAGTACTGGGCATGCCGAAGTTTGTCAAATTACATACGATAATACGAAAGTTAATTTTGACGAGCTTTTAGAAGTATTTTGGAAAACCCACGACCCTACTACTTTAAACCGTCAAGGTAATGATTTTGGAACCCAATACCGTTCGGTTATTTTTTACCACAACAATGATCAAAAATTAATTGCCGAAAAATATAAAATAGAAATTAACAAAAGTGGCGCTTATCCTAACCCTGTAATTACCGAAATTAGCCCACTAACCAATTATTACCCAGCCGAAGATTACCACCAAAATTATTTTAATCAAAATGGTAACCAGGGCTATTGTAAATTTGTAATACAACCCAAGGTAGATAAGTTTGAGAAAATTTTTAAATCAAAGGTAAAGCACTAAAAGGTAAAGCACTAATTTAAATGCTAAATATTAACGCTAAATCTTAATTATTTACTGTAAACACGAGTATTGGCAAACAACTATTTAATTTGTTTAAAAGCCTTTAATAATTGTGTTAATTTTATTTAGAAATTCCGATTAAAGTATTAACTTTGCACCCGAAATTTAACAGAAAAACAACTATTTATGTCTATACAAATTGGCAAAATTGCACAAGTTATTGGTCCGGTTATCGATGTTCGCTTTGATTTAGCGGGCGGCGTGTTACCAAATATTTTAGATGCCTTAGAAATTGTTCGTGGCTCACAAAAAATTATTTTAGAAGTTCAACAACATATAGGCGAAGATACCGTGCGTACTGTAGCGATGGATAGTACCGATGGTATTTACCGTGGTATGGAAGTACGCTCATTAGGCTCTTCAATCACTATGCCAACGGGCGAAAAAATTAAAGGCCGTTTATTTAATGTAGTAGGCGAAGCTATTGATGGTATTAACGTGGTAGATAATAAAGGTGGCTATTCAATACACCGTTTACCACCAAAATTTGAAGATTTATCTACCTCAACTGAGGTTTTATTTACAGGTATTAAAGTAATTGATTTAATTGAACCCTACGCAAAAGGTGGTAAAATTGGTTTATTTGGTGGTGCTGGTGTAGGTAAAACAGTATTAATTCAAGAGCTAATTAACAATATTGCCAAAGGACACGATGGTTATTCGGTATTTGCAGGTGTAGGAGAACGTAGCCGCGAAGGGAATGACTTATTGCGTGAAATGATTGAAAGTGGTATTGTAAGATACGGTGATGCTTTTAAACATAGTATGGAAGAAGGCGGTTGGGATTTAAGTAAAGTAGATTTAAACGAACTTTCTAAATCACAAGCATCTTTTGTATTCGGACAAATGAATGAGCCTCCTGGAGCCCGTGCACGTGTGGCCTTATCGGGTTTAACAATGGCTGAATACTTCCGTGATGGAGAAGGTTCAGGCCAAGGTAAAGACATTTTATTTTTTATTGATAATATATTCCGTTTTACACAAGCAGGTTCAGAGGTATCGGCTTTATTAGGCCGTATGCCAAGTGCTGTAGGTTATCAACCAACCTTAGCCAGTGAAATGGGTGTGATGCAAGAGCGTATTACTTCTACTAAAAATGGTTCAATTACATCGGTACAAGCAGTATATGTACCTGCCGATGACTTAACCGATCCAGCACCAGCAGCAACCTTTGCTCACTTAGATGCGACTACCGTATTAAGCCGTAAAATTGCAGAATTAGGTATTTATCCTGCGGTTGATCCTTTAGATAGTACATCTCGTATTTTATCTGCTGCAGTATTAGGTGATGCACATTACGATTGCGCTCAACGTGTAAAATTAATTTTACAACGTTATAAAGAGTTACAAGATATTATTGCCATTTTAGGTATGGATGAGTTGAGTGAAGAAGATAAACTGGTAGTTCACCGTGCGCGTCGTGTACAACGTTTTTTATCTCAACCATTTCACGTAGCAGAACAATTTACAGGCTTAAAAGGTGTGTTAGTTTCAATAGAAGATACTATTAAAGGCTTTAACATGATTTTAGATGGTAAAGTTGATGAGTATCCAGAAGCAGCATTTAACTTAGTAGGCACTATTGAAGATGCTATTGAAAAAGGTAAAAAGATTTTAGCAGAAAGTAAATAATTTGTTATTTTGAGTTCCGTGTTTTGAGTTTGAAACACGAAACACGAAATTAATAACCCGAAATAGTATATGAAATTAGAAATTATAACACCTGATAAAAAATTATTTGAAGGCTCTGTTAAATCAGCCATTTTTCCTGGAAGTGAAGGTAGTTTTGGTGTATTGGATAACCATGCAGCTATGATTGCTACTTTAAAAGAAGGTAAAGTACAATTAATTGAAGATAACAACAATAAAATAGAATTTGCTGTTAAAGGTGGTGTAGTAGAAGTTAGTAAAAACAAAGTAATTGTTTTGGCTGAGTAATTTTAATATTTATCCCTATAAAAAAAAAATCCTAAGCTATTACTTAGGATTTTTTTTATGCCTTTATTTTTAGTCAACTTTATCTTTCAAAAAATGACCATCTATTATTAGCAACTTAGCCCCTTTATCCGAAACGGAGCGATGAGAACTTAAATTATCCGAAACAACATACATTATTCCCTTTGTTAAAGTATAATTATTGCCATTTTCAAGTTCCGACACAAAACTACCCTCTAAACAATGCACAATGTGCCCCTTTGTACACCAATGGTCGGCTAAATAGTTGGCCGAATATTCAACAATACGTACGCGTAATCCTTCAAATTGTATGGTTTGCCAAAACGAAGTACCCGTTTGTCCTTT
>JAYTRS010000356.1:0-4006 GCA_043746065.1 Bacteroidota bacterium
GTTTTTTTATTTCGAATGCTTGTTGCGCTAATAATTCTGCTTGCTTTTGTAGTTGTGATAATTGTCTGTTTGTTTGCTCTAGCATTGCTGCTAGGGCTCTTGATTTTAATTTGCCAACATCTTCGGGCTTTACGCTAACGCTACCTATATGGTGTGGATATGCCAATAAACCTGGGTTTTCAGCAACTTTATCTTTATCAATTGGATTGATATACATTAATAATTAGTGTTTAAGTGAATGTATTTTAAAAACTCTTGTTTCACAGCTTCTGTATTAAATTTTCCTCCGTAAAAAGTACTTACAGTGGCAGAGCTATTATCTTTAATACCTCGTGAGGATACACAAAGATGTTTAGCATCTAATATCACAGCTACATCTTCTGTTGCTAATATACTCTGTAACTCCTTCGCAATTTGCATGGTTAATCGCTCTTGTACTTGTGGGCGCTTAGCAAAATAATTAACTATTCTGTTTAGTTTTGATAATCCAATTACTTTACCAGATGAAATGTAAGCTAAATGCGCTTTGCCAAATATTGGCACAAAATGATGTTCGCAATTACTATAAAAAGTAATATCTTTTTCTACTAACATTTGATTATATTGGTATTTGTTTTCAAATAAAGCAATCTTAGGCTTATTGGCTGGATTTAAACCACTAAAAATTTCTTGAATATACATTTTTGCTACCCGATGGGGCGTGCCTTTTAGGCTATCATCACTTAAATCTAAACCCATCGTTTCCATTATTTCTTTAAAATGAAATTCAATTTTTGCTATTTTATCCACATCACTCATTTCAAACGCATTTGCTAATAAAGGCGTATCAATACCTGTAGAGATATGTTCATCGCCTATCTCATCACTTGTTAAATGGCTCAATTGAATGCTATTTTTATTTAATAACGAATTCATTTCTATAATTTGATTTTCCATAATATTATTAATTAAATTATAATAATTACAAATGTAATCATTTTTTGTTTAACTTTTATGTATTTATGTTAAACAAACTAAAATTATACATTGTGTATTTATAATGAATCACTATACAAATTTGTAGTGTTACTACATTATTTACTTATTATACCAATGACGTATAACACACTGAAAGAAAATGTTGCTGTAATTGTATCAAATATTTACAAAAAACAATCTCAGCGTAACTTTAATAAAAATTAATAAAGTGCTGTGAGTGCAGTTTTGTATGCTTGTAATGTTCTAATACGTGCCTGTGAATGTTCAACAATGGGTAAAGGATATTCGGAAGTATTAAATTCAGGAATCCATGTTTTGATGTACTTTAATTCATTATCAAATTTTTTAGTTTGCTCAGTAGGGTTAAAAATTCGAAAATACGGGGCTGCATCACAACCGCTGCCAGCTGCCCATTGCCAACCACCATTATTGGCACTCAAATCAAAATCAAGTAATTTTTCGGCAAAATAGGCTTCTCCCCAACGCCAATCTATTAATAAATCTTTCACTAAAAAACTAGCTACAATCATTCGCACTCTATTATGCATAAAGCCCGTGGTATTTAGTTGTCGCATTCCAGCGTCTACTATAGGGTAACCTGTTTTTCCATCACACCAAGCTTTAAATTCTTGCTCATTATTACGCCATAAAATAGTATTATATGCAGGTTTAAATGCACCTTTAACTACATGTGGGAAGTGGTGTAAAATCATCATATAAAAATCGCGCCATATTAATTCATTAAGCCATGTTTCGCTTAGTTGCTGTGCTGTTCGCGCCAACTCTCTAATACTAACGGTACCAAAACGCAAATGCACACTTAGCAATGTTGTGCCTTGTATAGCCGGAAAATCGCGTTGTTGACTGTATTTAATGAGCAGTTCTTTTTTAATGATTTTAATAGGTATTTGTACATCCGTTTGTTCAAAGCCGATTTGTTGTAACGTTGGAATTTTATTATTTTCTATTTTGTAGAATTCCGAAAAATAGCTTTGAGTAGGGTAGGATGTTAAATAAAATGCATTGAGTTTCGCTTTCCATTTTTTACTATAAGGTGTAAAAACGGTATATGGTTTTCCATCATCTTTTGTTACTTCTGCTTTTTCAAAAATACATTGATCTTTGTAAGTCTTAAACCCAATACCTTTTTTAGCTAAAAATTGTTTGATGGATTCATCTCTTTCGCTGGCATAAGGTTCATAGTCATGATTTGTAAAAACCGCTTCGATGTTATAAGTATTAATTAATTCTTCAAACGCTTTTATTGGAGTGGTATGCAATACGAGCAATCCCGAATGGTGTTGTTGTAATTGCTCGTTTAATTGAGTAATTGTTTGATGAATAAAATCAACACGTTTATCATTTTTAGTTGGTAGCTTTTCTAAAATACTTTTATCAAAAATAAAAATAGGTAATACTTTATATTCACTTTTAAGTGCATGATAAAGCCCTGCATTATCTTTAAGACGTAAATCTCTTCTAAACCAAAACACAACTATTTTTTTCATTTGGTATTTATTTAATTAGTTAATAAATTATTTAAAAATTTGTTTTAATAAAGCAGATGGATAAATTACAAGAGCTTTAATAAATCTGGTGGAGATTTAAGTATTAATATGTTTTTAAGTTTTTTAGAAATTTTTTCAAAAGAGTGGCTTCCAGCAATTAATAATTTTAAATTAGGATTTTGTTTTGAAATAGCAGTGAGTTCTTTATCAATAATTGATAATTCTCGCCTTGCGATATATAAGGTTAAGATATGAGTAGGCTTAGTACTAGCTATCACTTCCATCAAATTTTCTGCTGGTACATTTTGGCCAAGGTAAATAGTTTTGTAACCTTGTGAACGTACAATGTAATCTGAAAAAAGTAAACCCGTTTCGTGCCATTCATCATTGGGAAGGAATAATAAAAACGATTTTGATTTTTTTGTTGGCGGTAGTAAACCATCTATCGCATTAATTAATTTTCGGTGAATGATTGATGTTGCAAAGCGTTCTTGTGCTGGCATAGCTTCTTCCAACGACCACATTAAACCTGTTTTATGTAAGAATGGATAAAATACTTTAAGCATGGCCTGATACATTCCAAAACGAATTACGGCTGATGAAAATGCTTTATCAAACCCCGCTTCATCAAAAATAAGCATTGAACCAATTAACTCGTTAATATAACTGGCACATGTAACATCATCGGTACCTTGCTTTTGTAATTCCTGTACTTTTAAATTTATTTCCTTATCAGATAATAAAGAGATTTTAGATATTTTTATACCCTGCTCAAGAAGCGTTGAAACCTTTAGTAATTTTCTGGCTTGTGCATCATCATAATATCTAATATTAGTGGAGGTGCGGTGCGGTTCAATTAGGTTATAACGTTTCTCCCATATTCTTATGGTGTGCGCTTTAATTCCTGTTAATCTTTCTAGGTCGGCTATTTGGTATGAACTCAATTTATAATTTTTTTTAAGTTAAACATAGTATAATTGTTGCTTATTTTGGTTTTAATGGGTAATGTAATTAATTTAAATAATAAATGGTGCCATTTAGTAAACTCGCAAAACTTACCCATAATAAGTAGGGTATTTGTAATAAGCCTGCTATTTTTTTAGAGCGATAAAACCAACCAATCATAATTAATATTGAAACCCACATGAGTAAAATCTCAATAAAAGCCCAACCTATTTGATGCATTTTAAAAAAAATAATACTCCACATTAAATTAAGAATAAATTGAATAACGAATATTGTAATGGCCTTAGTACGATTAACGGAAGGCTTTTGATTTATTATAATAGATAATGAAATACCCATTAAAATATAAAGCAATGTCCAAACTGGGCCAAAAATAAAATTTGGCGGATTAAAACTTGGTTGAACAATAGTTGTAAACCAAGTTTTAATTTCGTTACTGGTTGAGTAGCCAGATAAGAATCCTAAGATTAAAATAATTAAGCTACAAATAATTCCTCTTAAAAAAAAAGTTTTTGATTTGTTTATCTTTTCAGATGTTAGCATTATAGTTTTTT
>JAYTRS010000357.1:0-3990 GCA_043746065.1 Bacteroidota bacterium
AAGCATATTTTTTAATCTATAAAATTTACTTTTTCTCTATTTGCTTTTCGTACATTTCGTGTACAATACCGTCTGATAGACCAACTTGAGGCACAAATACTTTTTCAATATCCGCATTTTTCATAACGCTTAAAAATATTTTAGCAGCAGGTACAATTACATCGGCTCTGTCTGGCTTTAAATCTAAACGTTCAATGCGTTCTTGATAGGTATACGAACATAACATATCGTAAAGGCTTTTTAATTTATCGTAACTTAAATGTTTGGTTTCTTTTTTACCACTCATTTTAAATAGCTTATTAATATTACCCCCAGAGCCAATAGCACTTAATGGATGAATGCCCACCGTATTACGTTTTAACCAACTCTTCATTTCGTCCCACTCGGCTTTATCTACTTTATCAAGTAACATACGCACTGTGCCAATGTTAAATGATTTTGCAGCAATTACTTTACTATCAAAATACAAGGTTAACTCGGTACTTCCACCACCTACATCAATATATAAATACGCGTGTTTTGGGTTTAAAATTTCTTCAATATGATTTGAAAATACTAAGGCAGCTTCGTTTTTACCATCAATAATTTCAACAATAATGTTTGCTTCATTTTTAGCACGGCTGATAATATCTGCTCCATTTATAGCATCGCGCATGGCACTGGTTGCAACTGCTCTATAGCTAATAACACCATATGCTTTTATTAATTCGCTAAAGCCTTTTAAAGCTGTAATTAATCTATCTGCTTTCTCAGGCGTTATTTTACCAAGGGTAAATACATCTTCGCCTAAACGAATGGGCATACGTATTAATTCTTCTTTATTAAAATGAGGTTTTCCATCCACTAAAAAAACTCTACAAAATAGTAATCTTATTGCATTACTTCCTATATCAATTGCTGCAAAAACCATTAGTTTAAAATTATTTTTTGTGATTTGTTAGTACTAAGATACTTTGTTTTATCGCTTAATAAATAATTATATATTTCATCTTGTACCCTTACCTTTTTTTCACCAGGCTTGGCTTTTTTATAGGAGTTTTCTTGCTTCTTATCTAAAATACGCACTTTAGTATTACCCGATAGTTGAATATTTATAATGTCTTTTAATTGACGACGAATATCTTCATCATAAATAGGTACGGCTACTTCGCTTCGACTATCTAAGTTTCGGCTCATCCAATCGGCACTCGAAATATATATTTTTTCATCGCCATTGTTGTTAAAAATAAAAACGCGTGTGTGTTCTAAAAACTTATCTACAATGCTATAGGCCTTTATATTATCGCTCCAGCCTTCTAATTCGGTAACTAACGAGCAAGCACCACGAATAATTAGGGTTATTTGTACCCCCGCTTTACTGGCTTCATAAAGCTTATCAATCATTTCCTTATCAACCAAACTATTCATTTTTAAAGTAATGGCAGCAGGTTTTTTCTTTTTAGCAATATTAATTTCGGCTTGTATTAAATCTAAAAAAGTTTTTCGCATGTAAAATGGCGCAACTACTAAATGTTTAAAGGGATAAACTTTAAAATTATTTTCGTAAAATTCAAATACTTTGTTAAGCTCTTCGGCAATATTTTTATTGGCTGTTAGCAACGAAAAATCGGTATAAATACGCGCCGTTTTTTCGTTAAAATTACCTGTGCCAATATGGGCATAATATACCTCTTTACCATTTTCGCGAGCAGTAATAACAAATAATTTTGAGTGTACTTTTAAACCTGGTACACCATATATTACTTTAGCACCTTCTTCTTGCAATTTATTTGCCCAATAAATATTATTTTCTTCATCAAAACGAGCCTGTAACTCAACCAACACGGTAACTTTTTTACCATTTTTTACCGCGTTTACTAACGAAGTAGCTATTTTACTGGCATCGGCCACGCGGTAGAGTGTAATTTTTATACTCTCAACCTTTGGGTCAATACTGGCTTCGCGCAATAAGTTAATAATGTGATTGTAGGTGTGGTAAGGATAATGTAATAAAATATCTTTAGTTTTTATAACCTTTAGTGTAGTTTGAGTGTTATTAATTAAAAATTTATGACTTAAAGCATGCGGATTATTATACACTAAATTTTTATCGCCTAAGTTTGGAAAGCTTATAAAATCTTTAAAATTATGGTAACGCCCACCAGGTATAGCGTTATCTTTTTTTGCCATACCTAATTTTTTCATAATGTAACGTAGCATATCATTAGGCATGGCTGCATCGTAAACAAAACGTACGGGTAAGCCTTGTTTACGTGCTTTTACACTTTTAGATATTTTTTCAATCATACTTTTACTTACATCGTTATCCATATCTAACTCTGCATCGCGGGTAAGTTTAATATTATAAGCGCCAATGGTTTTGTAACCAAATACTTCAAAAATTTGGTTGGTGTTAAATCGTATAACATCATCTAACATCATAATATAATGCTTATTACCTTGCTTTGGCAGCACTACAAAGCGCGATTTGCTGGAAGGTATTTCAATAACAGCATATTTATTTTTTTGTTTATGATCTATGGCTTCTAATTTTAAATACAAATAACTTGCTTTATCTTTTAAAAACGGAAAAGGTTTTGTATCATCTATCATTACTGGAAAAAGAGTAGATATTATTTCTTCAACAAAATACTCTTTTATGTACGTTTGCTGAGTAAGCGTTAATTGTTTTTCGTTAATTAAAAACACATTACTAGCGGCTAATTCAGTTAAAAGCTCTTGGTAAACAGCCTCAAATTTATTTTGTTGTTCAATTACACGGCGTTGTAAGCGGGTTAAAAGTTCTTTAGGGTCTTCGCCATAAACGGTTAATGCTTTTTTACCTAGTTTGGCTAAACGCCTTACTGTTGCTACGCGTACACGGTAAAACTCATCACGGTTATTACTAAAAATACCTAAAAACTTTAAGCGTTCAATTAAAGGCGTGGTTTTATCTGCGGCCTCTTGTAGCACACGTTCGTTAAACGATAGCCAGCTAATTTCGCGGTTCATGTAGGGTAATTCTTTTTTCTTTACGGCCATTAGTACAAATTATTAATCGTTGTTTTTATAATTTTTTGGAAATCGATGGTAATTCAATGTTGCTTTATTTGTTTTAATATCTGCCCAATTATTTACATTAAATTGTAAACTCACTATGCCACAAGTGGGTACATTATCAAAAAACAAATTATCTGTTAATTGGTTACATACATTGGTAATACTAGGGTTATGTCCAAATAACATAACCGTATTAGTATGATTTTGAAATTTGCTAATTATATCTATTAAATTACTTTCAGAACTTTCGTACACCGCTGCTTGTAATTCAAAATTTGCCATATTAAAATTTAATGTGCGTGCAAAAATTAAAGCGGTGTTTAAAGCACGTGTGGCAGTGCTACTTACAATTAAATTAGGTGTTTTTTTAGTGGTTAAAAACCAATTTGCCGCCGCATAAGCTGCATCATAGCCTCGTTGGTTTAATGGTCTATCAATATCTTTTAAAAACTCGTTTCCCCAATCGCTCTTAGCGTGACGAATTAAAATAACCTCGTGCATTTATGTGTTTAAAAATTTACCACAAATAAAAAAAATTAATTTATACATTTACTTTATATGTACAATTTGTTATGAGTAATAATTCAACAATTAAATGCCCCAACTGCCAACACGAATTTCCTATTGGAAATGCTTTAGCGCAAGAAATAGAAAGTGATATTAGAGCTAAGTACACTAAGCATTTAGGCGACGAAAAAAAGAAGTTTGAGGCTAGAGAAGCAGATATTGCTAAGGAAAAAGAGCAATTAAGGTTAGAAAAGCTGAATCAAAACAATGTAATTGAAGAGCGATTAAAAGCCGAACGTTTAAAGTTAGAACAACAAGCTACTAAAAAAGCAGCGGAAGAAATAGAAATTCAAATGAAATTTCTTAACGATGAGTTAACAGAAAAAAATAAAAAATTAAAAGAAAGTCAAGAAAAAGAGTTAGAGTTAACCACCGAAAGGCGAA
>JAYTRS010000358.1:0-3985 GCA_043746065.1 Bacteroidota bacterium
AAAAAGCCCTAAACATTAATTTGTTTAGGGCTTTTTGCATTAACCTAAATAGTATATATTTGTTTAAAGGTTTATCAAAAATACACGCTTACTAAATACCACAAACGAATATGGAAAACCGTTGGTTTATAAATAAAAATTGTACTTTGCTTGAAATAAAAAAATTCAAGAGCATATCAAACCATAAAATACATAAATCTGTTAAAATTAACGATGAGAAAGTTATTCAGGATTTAATTGCCCGAATACAAAAAATAAATCCCAATGGAGATGAGATGCAATCTTTTGCAGATAATGCAGAATATATCGAACTGCTCTTTCATTCCGAAAATCAGCCACAAATAATTCAAATATATCAAGGGAAATTTAAAACCCCATCAACGGGCTTTAATACTGGTAAAAACAAAGTAGAAATAAATTTGTACAATGATATTACCACCTTACTGTCCGTGGCTCCATAGGGTTTTATGCGAAAGTAATTGCGCTTCAAATCCTGCGGGAATATAAGCCCCCCTTCGTTTTGCTGTGGCATTAAACATTAATATTTTAGGTTAATGTGTAAAGTAATAATAAATAAAATATTAAAAAATCTATACAATCATTTAACAACAAAACAACATTAATCCTTAAAAATACTTAACATTAAAAATAATTTCCTAAATTCGTAACGCAAATTATTAAAGTATATTATTAAAAACCAAACACTAATAACCAATAACTAATCCCTATTAAACAATAACTAATCCCATGGCCTTCGACATTGAAATGATTAAAAAAGTTTACGCTAACATGCCTTCGCGCATTGAAGCCGCTCGTAAATTTTTAAACCGCCCACTAACATTAGCCGAAAAAATTCTGTATTCGCATTTAGATGCACATACCGCTTTAAAAGATTACCCACGTGGTAGTTCGTATGTAGATTTTAATCCAGACCGTGTGGCTATGCAAGATGCAACCGCTCAAATGGCATTATTACAATTTATGCAAGCAGGTCGTCCAACAGTGGCTGTGCCAAGCACCGTGCATTGCGATCATTTAATTACAGCAAAAATAGGCGCTAAAACCGACTTAGAATTTGCTACCACCGAAAGTAAAGAAGTATTTGATTTTCTTGGCTCGGTATCCAATAAATACGGTATTGGTTTCTGGAAACCCGGTGCAGGTATTATTCACCAAGTAGTATTAGAAAATTATGCCTTCCCTGGCGGAATGATGATAGGTACCGATAGCCACACTGTTAATGCTGGTGGTTTAGGAATGATTGCCATTGGTGTTGGTGGAGCCGATGCTTGCGACGTGATGGCAGGATTACCATGGGAATTAAAAATGCCTAAATTAATTGGCGTTAAATTAACAGGTAAATTAAGCGGCTGGGCAAGCGCTAAAGATGTTATTTTAAAAGTAGCAGGTATTTTAACCGTTAAAGGTGGTACCGATAAAATTATAGAATATTTTGGCGAAGGCGCTATAAGCCTCAGTTGTACAGGTAAAGGTACTATTTGTAATATGGGTGCAGAGGTAGGCGCAACAACCTCTACCTTTGGTTACGATGCAAGTATGAGCCGTTACTTAACCGCTACTGGCCGTGCAGATGTGGCAGCTTTAGCCGATACCATTAAAGAACATTTAACGGGTGATGCAGAAGTATATGCCAACCCAACTAAATATTTTGACGAAGTAATTGAAATTAATTTATCTGAATTAGAACCTCATGTTAACGGGCCATTTACTCCCGATTTAGCTACACCTATTTCTAAATTAAAAGAAGCGGCCGAAAAAAATGGCTGGCCTTTAAAAATTGAAGCCGGTTTAATTGGTTCGTGTACCAACTCTAGTTACGAAGATATTTCGCGTGCTGTGTCCTTAGCAAAACAAGTATCTGCAAAGGGCTTAAAAGCAAAAGCAGAGTTTATGATTAATCCAGGCTCAGAACAAATACGCTACACTATTGAGCGCGATGGGTTTTTAGATGTATTTAAAGAAGTAGGTGCTACCGTATTTACAAATGCCTGTGGTCCTTGTATTGGTATGTGGGATAGAGTAGGAGCAGAAAAGAAAGAAAAAAATACCATCATCCATTCATTTAACCGCAACTTTGCTAAACGTGCAGATGGTAACCCAAATACTTATGCCTTTGTTGCATCTCCAGAATTAGTAGCCGCAATGGCTATATCTGGTAGTTTAACCTTTAATCCTTTAACCGATTTTTTAACCAACGAAAAAGGCGAACAAGTAAAATTAGACGAGCCTACAGGCTTTGAATTACCGCCAAAAGGCTTTGATGTAAAAGATGCAGGCTATCAAGCTCCAGCGGCTGATGGCAGTTCTGTAAAAGTTTTAGTAGCTCCCGATTCTAAACGTTTACAATTGTTAGATCCATTCTCAGCCTGGGAAGGCGTTGATTTAAAAGGCTTAAAACTATTAATTAAAGCCAAAGGTAAATGTACTACCGACCATATCAGTATGGCTGGCCCATGGTTAAAATTCCGCGGACATTTAGATAACATTTCTAACAACATGTTAATTGGTGCCGTAAATGCCTTTAATGATAAAACAGATTCTGTTAAAAATCAATTAACAGGTACTTACGATGCGGTACCAGCGGTACAACGTGCTTACAAAGCACAACACATTGGTAGTATTGTAGTGGGCGACGAAAATTATGGCGAAGGAAGTTCTCGCGAACACGCTGCTATGGAACCTCGCCATTTAGGTGTGCGTGTGGTATTGGTAAAATCATTTGCTCGTATTCACGAAACAAACTTAAAAAAACAGGGTATGCTAGGCATTACCTTTGCTAACACTGCCGATTACGATAAAATTAAAGAAGACGATATTATAGATGTAACAGGCTTAACAACCTTTACACCAGGCGTACAATTAACTATTACCTTAAACCATGCAGATGGTACTAAAGAAGACTTTAAAGTAAACCATAGCTACAACGCTCAGCAAATTGAGTGGTTTAAAGCTGGTGGGGCTTTAAATATTATTAGGGCTTCAGTAAAAGCTTAATAGTCACGCTGAGTGTAGTCGAAGCGAAAAAATAATTAATAAAAAAAATCCCCTCAAGCAATTAAGGAGATTTTTATTTATATTTATATTTACTTCAATAAAAAGTATAGGCAAATATTTAATTGTTTTTTTAATTCTATTCAGTCTTGTAACTGAATCCTGTAAAACCCTTAAAGATTGTGGCGGCAGAAGAAAAAGAAAAATAAAAACCCAAATGGGGGGTTATATGTAATGCTTACTAAAACATTAAATTAATAAATGAAAAAGTATTTACTAGTCATTACTTAGCCTAGTTGAAGCGAAAAAAAATAATTAATAAAAAAACCTCTCAAGCAATTGAGAGGTTTTTTTGTTTTATACCAAAATTATAATGTGAGAATAATATAACAATCTCTAATAAATGTGTAACTCATTTTCTCACTAAAAAACCAATCTTTGTCCATAAATAAAAACATAAGTTATATAAAAAAATGAAAAAAATAGCAAGTTTAATAATTGTAGCGTTTGCGTTGGCATCCTGCTCAATATCTAAAGAAGCCCGTGCCTACAATAAAACAATTGATGGTAACTGGCAATTACAAACCGTAGTTGCAGAAGGTATAATGGGTAAAATAAATTTCCAATTGTTTAATGAAGCAGATTATGACTGTTTTGTTGGAACTACTTGGAACTTTAATAATTCAAACAGTTTGGGGCATTATACGATTACTAAAACCGAAAAAGGATGTGCTCCCGTTAAAAGAAACTTTAGATGGTCTATTTATGAGCCTAAAAATGAAGCTAAACAATTTCAATTTAAAAAATTAGATGATAAGTATAAAGTAATGGATAATGGTGATGGCTTTAGGTTTACCATGGTTCAATTAGATAAAAACACAATGCAATTAAAATCAAAAATTACGTTTGAAAATAAACCAGCTTGGATAGTTTACAATTTTGTAAAATCTTAAAATAAAAAAAACATGAAAAA
>JAYTRS010000359.1:0-3964 GCA_043746065.1 Bacteroidota bacterium
TAGCCATAAGCCTTCATATTCATGGAGTTGGTAGCTAATTTTTGACTTGAATAATAACCACTTAAACTTACATTACCATCTATTCCAAAAAGATGCCCTCCTGTTTTAAAACTTAATGCTATGCTGTTATTCACCATAGGCATATTAATGTGCGGTACGTATGACTGCAAACCGAAATTAATAGTAGTACCGCTATTAAATCCTAAAAGATTACTTATTAATCTTATATTTTGTATTGCTTTACGCTCATTAGATTTTTGATAATTTGCAGAAAAAGACAACATTTTTAACCCTGCGCGTGAATTAAACGAACCTCCTACTGTCACTGAACCTGATTTTACTAACAAATCATTGTCTTTAATGTTTTTACTTGTTTTGTAACTAAAACTTACATTTGGAGATATTTCTAAACCACCCGTAACACTTGAGTGTAAACCTAAACTGGCATCCAATCCTTTACCACCAACACCAGCAGAAATACCAGGGGATGCAGAAATTTCTACACCGAAACCAGTGTAATTGTTATAATTAATTCCAACACCAACACGTGTACTTATTTTTAAGGTTTTCTTTTTACCAGATTTTGTTTTACCTTCTTTACCAAATAATTCAAAATCAAAGCCAGCATTTATACCAAATGTTCTGTTGGGTTTTAAGCTAAATTCTTTTTTAATAACGTCTGTGCCATCAAAATCATCGGGTATGCCACGCATACCGCGGCTAATATTTCCTACGTTTAGGTTCCAGCCTAAGCCTGTCCAGCTAGCTTCCTGGTCGGTTGAAATGCCTGAGGCATAAGCAACATTAATTGGGTAACCTCCTACATCCATTAAAGGAATGTTGTATTTAAAATCGCCACTAAATATATCTACCATATCTGACGTAGATATTGGTTCAAAAGATTGAACTTCGGGAGTAGATGGACCACTTGTAAGTGCTAGTGCCGTTGTAGGGTAAACTATTTCGGTAAATAAGGCAATTAATAAATAAAAACTTATTATTCGACGTGTTCGGGTTTTGTACAAAAATCTTAACATAATAATATTTAGTTTGTAAAATCTTTTGGGTTAATTTGAAAATTTAGTTTTCCAATAGTTAAATTGTTATTGTTGTATGAAAAAGTAATTTGGTTTGTTGATTTAGGTTTTTTAAAACCAATCATAAAACGATTACTTTTTACAAGTTCAAAATTTCTTTCAAATGAGTAAATATTACAGGGAGTTTCTTCCCCATTTAGGGCTATTAATTTTAAGTCTTTTTGCATATCGAATAAATAATAACTTACTAATTTATCATAATCTCCTTTTTCATCTTTTTTATCATAATACTCTGTAATTTCTGCATTAAAGTCTTCAATTAAAATTTCAAACTTAAAGCACCAATATTCAGAATATTCTTTTTTGATTTCTTTGGTTTCAGCTTCAGATAGTTTTTTGTTTTTATAATTTATGGCAAGTAAATTATCAATACTTAATGGCTGAAGAATAAATTTGAATTGCTTAATTTGCTTTTTATAAGCATTTTTATTTGAGTTAGAGTCGAAACTATCACCCTGTAAAGAGGAAGATGAGTCTTTATTACAGGACGTCGTAATTAAACTAATTAATAGTAATATGTAGCTTAGTAGTCTCAATTTATTTTTTTATTTTACCTAAATATTTTTCGTTTACATATTTTAAAACAGGTTCTGTAACGTCTTCGTTTTGGCTGGCATACATAATATTACCTTGTCCTGAAGTACCAAATAAATAATCGTATTTATTTTCTTTTCCAAAGTCTTCAATGAATTGATTTAATTGCTTCCATATTTTATCATTGTATTCTTGAAATAGATACTCACTTTCTTGATTAAATTGATTTTCTTTTAATAAATACATTTTCTTTAATTCATCCAATTTTATAATATCATCTTTTACAACATTCTTTTCTTTAATAGATAGTGTTTGTATTTTTAGTTTTAAACTATCTAAATAGCCTTGTTTAACCATTTGAATTTTTTTTAAGTCACTCTCTAATTCTTTTTTGTAGGCAAACTCTTCAAATATTTTATTTGAGGATATATAGGCCATTTTTTTATTACTTACACTATTCTTATAAACTAACCAAGCAATAGCAAAAAATAATAATGTAAATAATAATATGGTTATTTTTTTATTCATTTTTAATTTACTTTAAAGCGAGCTTGCCAAATCTCATTTTTTTCATTTTTTACAAATATTTTGTAATATTGTCCTGATGTTAGTATAGGTGATATTAAAGCAATATTTAAGGCAAATCGGTTGTCTCCAATTTTTTTAATTAAACTTGGAAGAACGTAAATACTTGATTGGTTATTATTATCAGCTATCGTAAAGTTTAAATTATTTGTTGCGCCAGGTTTATAATACTCCTCATCAAACATAAAAAATAAAGTTTGATTTCCTGCGTTTAAAACAGTATTGTAATACCCTGCATCTAGTTTCTTTTTAAATATTGCGTAATTTTTTTGATTAGATAAAGCAGTAATGTCATAAATATTAAAGCCATCATTTACTATACAACCCAAATTATCAGTAACTGCTAGATTTATAACATAAGGTGAAGAGCCAAAAGGTGAGGAAATTGCATTAATATTAAAATTACTAGTTGTTGATAAAAGTGGGCTTGGATTAGTTGTCAAGCCTAAAGGTGAAATTGACCAATTATAAGAATATGGAAGTGAGCCGCCTAAAGCAGTGGGCGAGCCTCCACCAACTAATATTGCACTAGGAAAACTAGATAAAAAGTAATCAGGACCAGCATTTACAGCTAAGTTAGAAACATTAATATTAAACAAATTAGTAACAGCACAAGTATTATACAAATTATTTACTGTAAGCGCAAAACCACTTATAGAATTTAATGTGTTATAGGTATTATTTAAAGGCCCATTTATTGTACTACCAGCTTGAGTTGTAACAGCTGACCAACTATATGGTGCGGTAGGAGTAATATTTGTGCTAAATAACTTTAATTGTGCTGTAAAAGAGGTTGGATTGTTTTTACACACTATTGGAGGTCGATTTAGCTGTATATTATAACTTGAACATGAAAATGGCGGAGGCCATGATATACCTATATTTCTGAATAGGTAATTGGGTACCACAGCAACTTTAACTTTCCAGTTATTTGCAACAATACCTTTAGCTGTTGCAGAGTAAATTACGGTAGTATTTCTATAAAATTTTAAAGTTGAACCAATTCTTTCAATTTTCATTTCATCTTGAGGCAAACAATATCCTAAAAAAGATAAACTGCTACTATTTAAATAATATAATTCGTTTAAATTCTGATACAATCCATCAATAATATCATTATACACCCCTGCGTTTACAGAAGGTGTCTCTAAAAAACCAATGGCGTTTATTGTGGTTATATTATCAATCTTCCACCGTAAAAAACCATTACTATTTTGTGAAACTATATTTTGTGACAGGGCGGTATTAAAAGCGTAACCAGAATTTAGAATTCCAATCAAGCTATCATTTATGAAGTTAAGTCCTGTTAAATTTGACCATTTTGTTTTGTAATTTATATTATAATTATACCTGCTATAATTTTGTAAACCATCTTTTACAATTACATTATAAGTGCCAACCGCCTTATTAGTAATACTATATGTGTTTCCCCCACCAGGTGTCCATGTATAAGTATATCCATTTTCTCCTATTGCTGGAGATAATGCCATCCCACCATCGTTAACTGTTATAGCGTAGGGTGTACCATCATTTGTGTGAATTGTTTCTACTAATGGCTTTACATAATTAGGAAAATATACATTAGTAGAATCTGCAAAACTTGTACCAATATTATATAAAGGTCCGCCGTTTATCATAGCCTTTACTTTTAATATACTAGCTTGATTTGTAGCAACTGTTAATACAATAGCGCCATTTTTCTTAAAAATATAATTTGGACCCCTTCTTTCAACTCTCATTACATCACC
>JAYTRS010000360.1:0-3956 GCA_043746065.1 Bacteroidota bacterium
AAAAAATTATAACTGAGATGTAAATGTTACAAGCAGGTTAAAAACATCAACATAATCGGTTAAAGGTAATGTAACCGCCACATCAAATACATCGTGGTAAGCAGCTATTCCACCTAAAGTATAAATAAAAAAACTTGGTACACCTGCTTCGGTAAACCAATAATGATCGCTATTGGCAGCCTTGCCACGTTTTTTAATCTCTTTAATTAATAAACCGTTTTTAAAATTAATATCGTTTAATATATTAAATTGTTTTTGGTACACAAAAGCATTTACTACCATAATACCATCATTGCCTGTGCCTAATAAATCTAGATTTATTAAAAATTTAATTTTTTTTAAGTTAAGAACTTTACTTTCTACAAAAAATTTAGAACCAATTAAACCAGCCTCTTCGCCAGCAAAAAACAAAAAAACTGTTTTATACTTTGGCGGGTTTACAGTATAATATTTTATTAAATTTAATAACATACTCACACCGCTTGCATTGTCGTTAGCACCTGGAAAGTAAGTATCCTTGCCCATTCCACCCAAATGATCGTAATGTGCAGAAAATACAATTACAGAATCGGAAGTTGAACTGCCAGCAATATAACACCCAATGTTTTTACTTTCAAAATTTGTAATTAACTTATTTTTAATGTTTAAATTAATGCTAGTTGGTTCGTCTGTAATACGATTTTTATCTAATTGTATTTCACAAAAACCATTTACAGAATTAGCAACACTAAACGTTAATTTATTTTTTTTTGTTATTACAACTAATGGCTTTTGTTCGTTACTTTGGAAGCTAATGCTATCTTTTTTTAGCAGTTTAAATTTACCCTTAGCCGAATTTGAATTAGGACTTACAATATAATCTATCCCAGCAATTAAATTTTTACCATTAAGTTTTACCTCACATTCACTCGGAAAAGTATTTACATTGTGTAAAAAGGATTGAGTAAAAATGCCATTAAATAAAGGCTGGCATTTAGCCATTTTTAATTCGTTAATAATAATAGCTTCGGCATTTTGTAAACCATTATTTACGTAGCCCCTACCAAAACAATGGTTTGACGTAAGTTTAGCAATTATTTCGCGGGCGTAAAGGGTATCTTGTGCTAAAAAATTAAAAGATACAAGTAGTAAAAATACAATAGCTATTTTTTTCATTAATCAAATCGTTTTTTAATAATACTATATAAATGCTTAACCGTATCAGCAGTTTCTTTCCATTGGTAAACTTCTTTTAAGCTATTTAAATATAACTCGCTATCGTACCAAGTATTTAGCGAATTTAATTGTTCATACGCCACATTATACTCGGTATTATTTTGTTTAAATAATTCATTTATAAATCTAAATTTATCGTTTAATCCAATATTTATTTTTTTAATACGAGGGGCCGTATCATTCATGTCTGTATTAGCTATAACAGATTTTTGCTCTTCAATTGGTTTATTTTCTTGTTCTGAATTTTTAACTTGGGGTTCTTCTACTTGTTTTTCGCTCACTTTTGAATGAATATTAAAACTTGGCGAAATTTCTTTTTCTAATTTACTGTATTTATATATCACCAAACTTTCTTGTAAAGCAATTAATTGTTGTTTTAAAGCCTCGCAATCGTTAACCGATGGCTGTATAGTATCATCTACAAACAATTCTATTGTGGGCACAATTTCTTTTATTTGCAATTGAAGTTTACTTAAAATTTTATCTAAAGCCATATATTGTGAATAAATTTACAACTAAATGTAGTTTGATTTTATTATACCAAACACTACATTTAGCTTTTGTTTTAAACGCTTTTTAAACAATGTTTTTAGAAAATAATAATTCGGGTAGAAAACGAGGCTGGATAGAGGTTGTGTGCGGAAGTATGTTTTCGGGTAAAACCGAAGAGTTAATTCGCCGCTTAAAACGTGCCCAATTTGCAAAACAAAAAGTTGAAATTTTTAAACCTAAAATAGATACTCGTTACGACGATATAAAAGTTGTATCGCACACGGGTATTGAAATTATGAGTACACCCGTACCTTCAAGCGCAAACATTTTATTATTAGCTAACGATGTGGATGTGGTAGGTATTGACGAAGCACAGTTTTTTGACGATGAGCTGCCAAACGTTTGTAATCAATTAGCTAACCGTGGTATTAGGGTTATTATTGCAGGTTTAGATATGGATTTTGCAGGCAAGCCCTTTGGCCCCATGCCACAATTAATTGCTACTGCCGAGTATGTTACAAAAGTACATGCTATTTGTATGAAATGTGGTTATTTAGCTTATGTTAGCCACAGAACTACAGCCAATGAAGATTTAGTTTTATTGGGTGAAACTGATAACTACGAGCCCTTGTGCCGTAATTGCTACAACGAGAGTTTTATAAAAAAATAATTCTTTACACTTAAATATCGTTAATTAATTTTAACATATTTAAAAACAAAACACATTTAAAAATTATTATCTTTGTTATACATTTGAAAAAGTATCTATTCATATTTTTTAGTTTTTTTTACTTTATAGCTGCATCTGGTGTAACGCTTAATTTACATTATTGTGGTGGCGAGTTAAAAACTGTTTCGCTACTGAAAACTAACGAAGATGGCTGTTGTGGCGCTGATGAAGAAGAAATGGGTGATGATGGGTGTTGCAAAAATACAACTACTCTTCTTAAAATAAGCGACACACACAAAGCGGCCGTTTCAATTAAATTTTTTGAAACTACTCATAAATTAACTGCTGTTTCGCCTACTTCTTATTTTATAAATAATGTACCTAGTTCTCAAGCAGTAGTTACTTATTATATTAATCCTCCGTCCGTCACCTCTGGCAAGCCACTCTATTTAAAAAATAGGGTTTTAATTATTTGATTATTTTCAATTTTAATAAATTGCTACTAAATTACTTTAGTAGTTAAAGGTGTATTTACAAATACATCATTTAAACCCAAAATATTAACCGTTAGTGGGGTAATAATTTAATTAATTTAAAAATAATTTAAAATGAAAAAAATAATCATCACCATAATAATATCGCTGGTTTTTACAGCCACTATTAAAGCACAATATGTAAAAGTAGAGTTACAAGCTGCTGGACTAACTTGCTCCATGTGTTCAAAATCCATTCACAAACAATTACAAACCCTTAGTTTTATAGATAGTATTGGTGTAAATTTAGACAAAGCCACCTTTATTATTTTTTTTAAAGCTAACCAGCTAGTTGATTTTAAAGCTATAAAATTAAAGGTTGAAGACGCTGGCTTTTCGGTTGCTAGCCTAAACGTATTTTATAATTTTAAAAATTATAATGTAGAGGTAAATTCTGTCTTTAGCTATAATCAAAGTACTTTTAATTTTATTACAACTAAATCACAGTTTTTAAATGGTATAGTACCTTTTAAAATAATTGATAAAGGCTTTGTAAGCGCTAAAGAATTTAAAAAGTACTCAGCTTTAATAAAACCAAATAGTACTCAAAATAATTATAATGTTACTTTATAAAATGAAAGCAGTATTATTTTATTGCTTGTTATTATTTTCGGTAAATGTAGTTGCACAAGAGTTATTTCCTTTAACCGAACCGGCTAGTAATATGGCCACCAAATCTATTGGTATTCGTTTAAATAACGAGTTTATGCCTACTGCTACTAGCTCACATAATTTAACCTATGCAGGTAGTTCAAACATGTTTAGAACAGGTATTGAAGCGATGGTAGGGCTTTCTAAAAAATGGATGGCTCATGCATTAGTATTTTCGAGTAACATGCATCAACAAAATTTTAAATTTGAAGGTGGAGGCTTTTATTTAAAATATAGGTTATACTCTATTGATAATGTTCAATCTCATTTTAGAATAGCGTTATATGCAAAAAGCGCATTAGTTAACAATGCCATACATAGTAACGAAATTAACTTAGGCGGCGATAATTCGGGTGTAACCACAGGTGTAATTTTTACACAACTTTTGCATAAAA
>JAYTRS010000361.1:0-3952 GCA_043746065.1 Bacteroidota bacterium
TGGTAATCCAAATTTTAATTATACAATGCCAACATCTACACCTTATTCTATCGATAAATTAGCTTCAAGATGGCAAGGCCAAATTGGTGTTAGATATAGCTTTTAAGAACTTGTTTTTTAATTTAAACCATGCAACACGAGGTTTAAATACCACAAGGCACTTATAATTAAAATTATCGTAAATAATTTAAGTAAAACAACTAAAATTATTGTAGTAAAATAAATTATTTAGCATTGATTATAGTTTAAACCCTCACCTTTTTTAAAAGATGAGGGTTTTTGCTTGCTATTAACTTAACTGTTATCCTCCACGGAAGAATGACTTAAACATAAAAATATATGTTTTGGTTTACTAAAACAATCTTTTAGCTAACTTTATATTTTAACTATGCAGGTAACTACTACAAAAAGAGTTTATCATCCTTTAGTCGTTTACTATTATTATAGTAAACTTTTAAACCAAGAACAGCTTTCCATTATTCCAAACACAACAATGGGTTATTGGAATAAAAACAAACAAGAATTAATGTTTGGCTTTGATTGGGTAAAAGATTTTTCGGCAGATATTGAAGACCTTACTAAAATCCAAAAACATAAAATAATTTATAAAGCTCAAAAACTATGTATTAAAACATTGAGCTGTGTTTCTGATTTAATGGATGGAGTTAGCGGCCTAAAAAATATTTTGCGTAAAAATTCGGCTAAAGTTATTGAAACCATTGAATATCTTGCCACCGAAATGCCATTAGAGAAAGCCTGTAAAATAATGGGAATACTAACTAATCAATATTATCGTTGGAAAAATAAAATCAATTGTACAGCGTCAGTATTAAACCTCTGTTTTAAGACACATCCGCATCAATTAAATATATCAGAGGTAAATATTATAAAAGAAGCGGTTAATAATCCTGAATACCATTTTTTACCCCGTGTCAGTATTTATTATACGCTTTTAAACGAATCCAAACTATTTTGCTCTATTACAACTTTTTATAAATATGCCCGCCTACTTTTTGAAGGCGAAAAACCCAAACGTTATAAGTTAGAAAAAGTGAGGTTGTTTGCTAGTCGCCTATTTGAATATTTACATATTGATACTACATTAGTTTCCACTATACAAGCGGGTACTAAGCGAGTGGTTTTTGTAAAAGATAACTTTGCCAAAGCCTTGTTACATAAAGTAATTGTTCCTGATTCAAAATCTACTTGGATTGCCGATGTTTTAAAAGAAACATTTTTAAAACATAATTTAATAAACTATAAAGAGGAAATACATATCGTTTCAGATAAAGGGTCGGAAAATAGGGGCGAAGTTTTAAAATGGATTAATGAATTAGATATCCCAAATATGGTAATTAAAAAAACCGTTGGCGAAGACAATTTTAAATATTACAACAATGAAGTAGAAAGTTGTTTTCATACTTTTAAAAATGAATTTTGTTTTAATAAGCAATTTAATGATGAGGTTGATTTACAGAAATCTTTAGATGAATATGAAATTTATTTAAATACAAAACGATATCCAAGAGAACTTTATGGACTATTACCCCAACAAGTTTTAAATGGGGAAATCCCAGACAGAAATAAATTTAAAGAATCAATTAAAGCACAACAAAAAGTCCGTTATCAAAAAAACAAATCGGCAAGATATTGTGATGTATGTATTTCATAATAAAAACTAACAAAAAATATAAAGAACTGAGTTGAATTTTTAAATAAAAACAAGATTTTATTTCCCTAAATCCTTATAAACCTAAAAACGAATATTCGTATGTTTTATGTCATTCTTCCGTGGACGGTAACCGAGCTCTTGTAATGCTTGCAAAGTAATTTTAAAATAACCAATTTAGTTCTTAAAAGGTCTATATTTCAAAGAACAAAAAAACAATCAAATCCCAATAATTTAAATCAATTTATAACTACCTAATATTCAATAACATCGATATATCGTAGGTTCTATTGCAGTTGTTTCGGGTAATTTGCGGTGTTGTTAATTCTCTATAATAATTTTACAGTTATATACTTCATTATTTTCAAAAATTAATTGGCACATATAAATCCCCTCTAATAGATTCTTTAAATCAATAATAGATTCATTATTTGTATCAACTAATACAATTTTACCTGCACTATTATAAAGTTTTATCTTTTCAATTTTCAAGCCATTTTTGTTTTCAATTCTAACAATATTACTTGCGGGATTTGGATATATTTTTAATTCAATACCACTATTTTTAATTGTTTCGTTTAAGCCAATACAAGTTGAAACTGATTGAGAATAAACGGTAGAATTTGTACAGCCATTAGAAGCAATTGCTGTTAGGGTATAAGCAGTGGTATTGGTTGGCGATATTTGAATTGTATTGGTTGTTTGTCCGGTAGTCCAACTAAAACTTGTTGCGCCATTAATTGACGCAGTTAATGTTGCTGTTTGACCTACACATAATAAAGTAGAAGAAGAAGAAGCTCCTAACGTTGGGCTTGGAATTACAGAAACTGTTACTAGAGCTGAGTTGGTACAGCCTATAGCATTTGTTACAATAACGGAATAGTTAGTAGTATAAAGTGGATTAACAGTAACCATAGTCCCAGTATAATTACCAGGTGTCCAGTAATAATTTACACCATTACCAGTTGTACCTGTAGCCGTTAAAACGCTACTATACCCCCCACAATTAGTGATTGAGCCACTTACATTAACAGTAGGAATATTTACTGTATTCAATAATATGGCAGCAGTGTGAGATAAATTATTTGTTGCAATATCAGACCTTCCGTCTCCATTAAAATCAGCACTTATAATAAATTTTGGATAAGATATACCGAGATATGAATTAAATTGAGTCGAAAAAGAACCTATACCGTTACCTAAAAAAACACAGACTGGGTTAATTGCAAAATCCATTTTCCCGTCACTATTAAAATCTGATGCTACCATTGATGAAGGATTAGAATTCATTTGTTGTGGAGGAGTTACAGATACTGTCGAACTGGAAAATGAACTAATTCCACTACCCAATAATATTGTTATTATACCACCTCCATTAGTTAAAGCTAAATCTGGTTTTAAGTCACCATTAAAATCTGTACTTATTATTGAATTTGGATATCCCGAAAGAGATATAGTAGTAGATAATACAAAACCACCAATACCATTACCGTTTAAAATTGAGACGCTACCTGAACCATTAGCGATTGCCAAATCTAATTTACCATCGCTGTTAAAATCTGCCGTTGTTAATGCTGTTTGTTGGGTACCCGAAACATAATTTACAATTGATGTAAATGTACCTGCACCATTACCTAATAAAATGGTAACATTATTTGAAACATTATTTGTAGTTGCTAAATCAATTTTACCGTCACCATTAAAATCGGCATTAATAATGGCAATAGGAAATGAACCCACACTATAGGTATAAGCTGTATTAAAACTACCAGTACCTGTGCCAAGTAAAATCGATATATTGTCTGACGATAGGTTAGCAGTAGCTATATCATTATTACCATCTCCATTAAAATCAGCACTTGTAATAGCCGTTGAGTTAGCATTAGTAGAAAATGTAGTATATGCGATAAAACTACCTGTACCAGTTCCTAATAATAATGAAATATTTGGGCCCGAAGCAGTAGCTAAATCTACTATACCATCGTTATTAAAATCAGCAGATACAATACCATCACCACCATTATATAATGGGTATTGAGTTGTTGTAAAACAGATTTGTGCATTTATTATTTGAACAAAAATTAATGTAGTTATAATAGTCAATAACCATTTTTTTTGTGTAGTTTTTTTCATTGCTTTATTTTATAATTATTAATTTCTCTTCTGCAATGACTTGGTTACTTTCACTTATAGTAATAAAATATAATCCTTCTTTATAATCTACTGTATTTAAAATATAATTTGCATTGCCATTAGTTTTAGCTTTAAAAATAGTTTCGCCTA
>JAYTRS010000362.1:0-3947 GCA_043746065.1 Bacteroidota bacterium
TTATTAATTGCAAAAACCAAACGTCTTCAAAAGTGCTTAAGCTATTTTTATGCCAACATTTTTTTAGTCCATTTTTTACAAAACCTGCTTTCTCAAATAGGTTTAAACTTGCTTCGTTGCTAACATTTACATGCACAAATATCTGTTTTAAATATAAGGTTGTAAAGCAATAGTTTTTTATTAAATCAATACATTCAAGCGCAAAACCTTTGTTTCTAAAGTCATTATGTATAAAAATACCAATGCCACAGCGGACGTGTTGAGGGTCAAATTCAAATAAATCTATACAGCCAATAGTTTCTTTAGTTTCAATACAATTTATCATTAAACGTAATTGCTTAGTGGTGTAAATATCTTGTATAGAGTTTACAAATTCTTCTAACACAAATTTACTAAAGGGAGTTTGGGTGTAACTAACTGCCCATAATGTTTGGTTATTTTCCCAATCGTAAAGTAAATTTACATCATTAGTTTCTAAGGCTCTTATGGTTATATTTTTTCCTTTAATAAACATTAGTCGTTATAATAAGGTAAACGTTCTTTCGTAATTACATCGTTAAGTTGCTCATTTGTATAAAAAGGTAACTCAATATAATTTAAAGGTAAGGTAAAATTTAAACTTTGTACATTCTCTAAATAATTATTGCTTTGTAAGCGTTGCATAAATTCAAACAATAATTCTGTTTCGTTTAATTGTAGGGCATAAAATTCTTGAAAAAATAATTTTATGGGCGATAAGCAACTTGCCTCAAAAGCCTTTACTTGATTGAATATTTTAATAAACTCCTTAAAAATTTGTAATTGATAATCGTAACTAAAAACAGGATGATGTACTAATTTTATAAACGTAGTTTCGATTTTTTTTTGAGAAATTGTTTTTAGTAAAACGTCTAAATCAATGTCTAATTCGTGCCCTTTAATAGTTAAGGAATTATAGCTTCCGTTAATAATTAAACCTACATGAGGCGGAATGCGATTAGGGTGCAATAATACAATCCATAAGTTCTTTTGTAGTTTATAAGCTTCAAAATTTTTAGTAGGTACTGGAATATGAACAGAAGGTTGAATCACAAATTAATGATGCCTTCAAATACTTTTTGAGCCGACCCTTTTAACCAAATATTATAAAAATTTTGAGTCAATACTTTTTCAAACATAACTTCTAAATTACCGCCTAATGTTTTTATCAGGCAATTATTTTTTGAATTGCTAATACCTTCTAATGCGGCTACTAATGCTGCGGCTGTTACACCTGTTCCGCATGAAAAAGTTTCATCCTCTACACCTCGTTCATAAGTTCGTACAACTAATTCGTCTTCTATCTTTTCAATAAAATTTACATTAGTGCCTTCTTCAGCAAAGCGTTTGTTATATCTTATTTCTTTTCCGTTTGTTAGTACATCAAAATTTTGAACATCGTTTACAAATCTAACATAGTGTGGCGAGCCTGTGTTTAAATAAAAAAAATCGTTTCCAATTTCTATCGTTTTAACATCTTGCATTTTTAAGCTTACAATTTCATGTTCATCAATAATAGCTTCATGAAAACCATCTACTGCTAAAAATTTTGCTTTATTTGTAATTACACCCAACTGTTTTGCAAAAGCAGTAATACACCGCCCACCGTTGCCACACATACTACTTGGCTTGCCATCGCTATTGAAATAAATCATTTTAAAGTCAAAGCCAGGTTCTAATTCTAACAGCATTAAGCCATCGGCACCAATACCAAAACGCCTATTACATAAAAATTTTATTTGTTCTTCGTTTAATTCAATAGTGTTTTTACGATTATCTATTAAAATAAAATCGTTACCTGTGCCCTGGTATTTATAAAATTGTAGTTGCATAAAACTTAATTAATTTTTGCTAACAAATCACTATCAATCACTCGTTCTAAAGGTTTAAAATCGCTACCATAAAAAAGTTTATATACTTGGTCGCTACATTTTATGTAATAAGAATTATCTAATTGGTACAATACAACGTTATTAAAATCAATAAAACCGTACATCATAATTTTATTTTTACTAAAACGGTATCCTTTGCTATTGAGTGGAGTTTTCCAAAATTCAACAAAATATAAATTTGTTGTAGTTTCTTCAACCCCAGCAAGATTTGCAGCTAAGGAGTCGGAGCCTGAATTTGTGTCGCCAATTTTAATTACTTTAACATTTTTAACTGACAATAATTCATCTGTTGCCACATTTAATTCCGAATCTTGTTTTATTAAACTATCTACTTCTTTGTAATTTACTTTAGTAGTATTTCCAATATTAATTTTAAATCGCTCCTTATTTTTTTGACTTTCTTTTTCCTCGTCAGAATTAGTTTTTACAGGTTGTTCAATTACTGTAATTTGCTCTTTGGCAGAGTTTTTTAGGGTATTAAAAATATCGGTAATTTTAAATACAAAAAAACCTACGCCAATTATTAAGCCGATTGAAAGGCCAAAAATAAAGGTGGGTATTTTGCGTTTAAATTGCATTAAATTTTAATGTTAAAATTACAAAAAAAAAGCTAAGTGGTTAAGGTTTGTTAAAAATAAACTTACAATGTAACAATGGTATTAATTTTGCATTATTAATATAAATCATTAAAAATTATATACTATGAAAAAGTTAATTTCAACCGTTTTTGTGGGGTGTATTGGTGGCTTTGTAGCGCTTACAGCCACACATTTTATTTATAATAATATGCAAATAAGCCAAGTTACTCAACCCAACCTTCATCAGCCAATTACTCTGGTAAACTCAAGTGGAACGATGAGTGGGGCTTTAACCACCGATTTTACAAATGCGGCCGAAAAATCGGTTAATGCAGTTGTACACATAAAAACAACCAGCGAAAATGTAAATAATTTAAGTTACGACCCATTTGCCGAATTGTTTTTTGGCCCACAAAAGCGCCAACAAAATTACACGCAACAAGCTAGCGGAAGTGGTGTTATTATTAGCGATGATGGCTATATTGTTACCAATAATCATGTTATAGCAGGCGCTGATAAAATTGAAGTAATTATGAATGACAAACGTACTTTTGAGGGAACTATAGTTGGTGCCGATGCCAGTACCGATGTTGCATTGATTAAAATTAAAGAAAAAAATTTACCGTTTTTAAATTATGGTAACAGCGATGCTGTTAAAGTAGGCGAGTGGGCTTTAGCAGTTGGTAATCCGTTTAATTTAGAAAGTACTGTAACAGCAGGAATTATAAGTGCAAAAGGGCGAAGTAATATTTTAGATAATAGTAAACGCCCAATTGAATCGTTTTTACAAACCGATGCAGCCGTTAACCTAGGCAATAGCGGTGGTGCATTGGTTAATACCAATGGCGATTTAATTGGTATAAATACAGCCATAGCCAGTAATAATGGCGCGTACCAAGGTTATTCGTTTGCTGTTCCTGTTAATATTGTTAAAAAAATAGTGAGCGATTTAATTGAATTTGGTACTGTACAACGTGCTTACATAGGCGTTAGTATTAGAGACATAGACTCTAAATTTGCTGAAGAAAAAAATATTAAACAATTAAACGGCATTTATGTAAATGGGGTAACAGATGGTGGAAGTGCCCAAGACGCCGGTATTCAAGAAGGAGATGTTATTACAAAAATTGAAGACATAGCTGTTGGTAGTGTTAGCGCTATGCTAGAGCAGGTAAGTAAATACCGCCCAGGTAATAAAATTAAAGTAAATATATTACGCAATAATAAAGATTTGAATGTAGATGTTGTTTTAAAAGCATTAGATAATACTACTAAACTGGTTAAAAAAAGTGAGTTGGTAAAATATACTATTAATGCTTTAGGAGCTGAATTTACGGATGTGGAGAGTAATGAACTAAATCGTTTACGCTTAAATAATGGTGTTAGAGTAAATAAATTAAGCAATGGTAAATTAGCGCAAGTGGGAATTAAAGAAGGCTTTATTATTACAAGTATTGAT
>JAYTRS010000363.1:0-3939 GCA_043746065.1 Bacteroidota bacterium
CTAATTTACTTTCCCACTCATCCATCAGTGCTATACTAACATCTGGGGCTCTAAAAAAATCGGCCCACAGGGGCAAGTTTTGAATAATAATTGCACTTACATCACCATGATAAGATTGGTGTTTACCAAAAACATCCTCTTTAAAACTACCTCCTAAAGCTAAATTTTTACCAGTAAACAATTGTGTTTCGGGGTTATTATAACAATGTAAAGTTATCATATCACGCCCAGCATTGTAATGACAGCCATCTAAGCTTTGATCGCTAACGGGTAAAAATTTGCTTTTATCGGTAGTGCCACTACTTTTTGCAAACCATTTAATATCGCCGTGCCATAATAAATTTTGTTCGCCTCGGCGAGTACGTTCAATAAAGGGTTTTAAAGTTTCGTAATCGTTTAGTGGGACTTGATTTTTGAATTGAGTATAATTTTTTATAGACGAAAAATTATATGTTTTGCCATACTCGGTATTTTTCGCATCTTTTACCAAATTTAATAGCCACTCGTTTTGCACATCAACGGGGTATTTGATAAATAGCTCAATTTGGTGCATGCGTTTTTTCATTAACCAACTTGCTATAGAATTTAAAATGGGCATAAGGAAAATTAAAAATTAGTTTATGCTCTTTTTAAAAGCTGTAAGGTTTTTTCTTCTTCCGAATTTTTTTCGGGTTTAAAATCGTATTCCCAACTTGCAAATTTTGGGAGGCTCATTAAAATACTTTCAACTCTACCATTAGTTTGTAAGCCAAATTGTGTGCCTTTATCGTACACCAAATTAAATTCAACATAACGCCCTCTACGTAATAATTGCCATTGTTTATTTTTTTCGGTAAAGGGTTTGTGTTTATTTTTTGAAATTAATTGGGTATAAATAGGTGTAAAATGTGTACCTACATCTTTCCAAAAATTAAAATTTTGTTCAAAGGTCATTTCGTCATCCGAATTTAATCTATCAAAAAAAATACCACCAATTCCGCGGGTTTCGTTACGGTGTGGGATAAAAAAATAATCATCGGCCCATTTTTTAAATTTTGTGTAATAATTGGGGTTGTATTTATCGCATACTTTTTTTAATTCGTTATGAAAAAATAGTGCATCCTCTTCTACAATATAATGTGGTGTTAAATCTATACCTCCACCAAACCATTTCACGCCATTACTCATTTCAAAATAACGAATGTTCATGTGAATAATTGGCACCATTGGGTTTTGTGGATGAATAACTATAGAAATACCAGTAGCGAAAAATTGAGGTAAACGTCCCACCTCATCCTTCCCATTAGGGGAGGAGGTTGTGGCAGTATGTTCTTTTTCTTTAAATAAAAAATCGGGGGCATCGCCACTTACTGCACTAAATAACACTCCTCCTTTTTCAATAACACTTCCTTCGTTTATAATGCGTGTAATGCCACCGCCGCCTTCTTTACGTTCCCACGTTTCGTTTGTAAAATTTTTTAAACCATCGGCTTTTTCTAAGGCGTTACAAATTTGTGTTTGTAAATTTTTTAACCAATCAGAAATACTTTCTTTTGTTATTTCCATCCTGTTTTATACAATTGATAATTATTGTAATTAAAAATATATACCCCTCTGTTATCAAAGCCTGTGGTAGCATCGGGACGGGTAAATTTAAAACGAGTATAATTGGTTTCGGCATTTAAATTATTAAGATTGTAAATAAAATTTGGTCCTTTATCTTTTAAATTATTTAAATAATATAATGCTATATCAAATCCAATAAAATAATAATCGCTAGGATAGGTGTTTTGTTGGGCTTTATAACTATCAATTATTGAATTATAACTGGCAGTATTTACAATATTATATTGGTATGGAAATGTATAATGTAATTGATTTAAATATTCTTGATCAATATTATCCGTTACAGTTGTGTTTTGCCAGCCACACAGAGTAATATCTTTTTTATCGGCATAAACCGCTAATTGGGTTGTAAAATCGGCTATAAATACTTGGTTATTACTTAACGAAACTACTATGTTTTTTACGCCACTTTTATAAGCTGTTTTAACACCTAATAAGCCACGTGCCATGGTAACAGTATCTTTAGCCGTTTTGCCTAATAGTTTTTGTTTTTCGTTATAATATTTTTTAAACGCTTTTACATATAAAACTTCCTTTGTATCTTTTTCGTAAGGAGCCATTAAAATAATATTTGTGTTAGGGGTAATTAATGAATCAATACAATAATCGGCAAGGCTTTCTAGCAATGTAAATTGCGATGGATTTGTTTTTGAAGCATAAATATTATTATACAGCATTTTATTTTGCTGAGTAATAGGCGAAATTATTGGAATGTTTAATTCTTTTGCTTTTTGTGAAATAACCTTAAATCCATTGGAATATAAAGGGCCAAAAATAAAATCTACTTGTTTAAAATTTGGGTTATTTACTATTTGTGTTAGTTTTAACGAGTCCTTGTCATCAATATCATACAACTCAATATTTACTTCAAAATCTTTTGCTGTTAACGAATCTACACAGCGTTTAAAGCCTAAATAAAAATCTACTGCCAAGGCTGGTACTTGCGGAAAATTAACTTTATTTTTTACCAAATCGTTTAATTCTATATTTATAGTTTGATCTAATTTAAATGGTAGTATTAACGCTATTGTATAGTTTGTTTTTTTAGATTTAATAATAGCGTTTGAAAAACCACTATCTAATTTTGCCTCTATAGTTTTAATGTTTATTGGATTTTTAGTATTTGCTTGTGCAGGTTTTGGGCCAATAGCAATGAGTTGCCCTTCTTTAATACTACTTGTAAAATTTGGATTTATTTGAGTAAGTTCTTTTTCGGTTTTATTGTATTTTTTTAAAATAGCATATAGGGTTTCTCCTTTAGCAACTTTATGGTAATAAAATTTTGTGGTATCAATAGTACTTGAATTAGAAAATGTATTTAAAACAGTAGCACTATTTACTGCAGCAACCGTGGGTGTTGAGCTTACGGTTTGTGATACAAAAGGAATTTTTATTTCTTGCCCAGTTTTAGTACCTAATTTAGTTTCGGGGTTTAATTTATAAATTTCATCTAAACTAACAGTATATAACTTTGTAAGAGAATATAAACTTTGCCCTTTCTCTATCTTATGAATATAACATTTTTTACCATCAATAGTTTGAATGGTATTTGATTTAGTTTGTGCAAATGAGTTGCTCGAACTAATTATTAGCACTAAAAAAAATATGTAACAGCGAAAATTTAACATTTAAAATTTTTAATTTGAATTTACTCCCACTCAATGGTTGCGGGCGGTTTAGAACTTATATCGTAAACTACACGGTTTACACCTTTTACTTTATTAATAATTTCGTTACTTATTTTTGCTAAAAATTCGTAGGGTAAATGGCACCAATCTGCTGTCATACCATCGGTACTGCTTACAGCGCGCAATGCAACTACATGTTCGTAGGTACGCTCATCGCCCATTACACCTACACTTTGTATGGGTAAAAATATTGCACCTGCTTGCCACACATCATTATAAAGGTTATGTGATTTTAATCCATCAATAAAAATAGCATCTACTTCTTGTAAAATAGCTACTTTATCTTCTGTGATGTCTCCCAGAATACGAATGGCTAAACCTGGTCCTGGAAAGGGATGACGGTTTAAAATGTTTAGATCTAAGCCTAATTCCTTGCCAACTCTTCGCACTTCGTCTTTAAATAAACTGCGTAAAGGTTCTACAATTTTTAATTTCATATAATCGGGTAAGCCACCAACATTGTGGTGCGACTTGATAGTAGCTGATGGACCATTAACGGAAACACTCTCAATAACATCAGGATAAATGGTGCCTTGCGCTAACCATTTAGCATCGGTTATTAATTTACTTTCTTCGTCAAATACATCAATAAAGGCTTTGCCAATGGCTTTGCGTTTTTTTTCTGGGTCAGTAACTTTATCTAATG
>JAYTRS010000364.1:0-3914 GCA_043746065.1 Bacteroidota bacterium
CTCAAACAACACCTGAAGGGCGTATAAAGGGGAGTTTAACAAACAATTACTTAACCAACAATAAACAAGTAGCTAATTCTCTTTCTCTTGCAGGAAACACCAATGGATTTGTTTGGGGACTAAGAGCGTCGAAAAAACAAGCATCAACTTACAAAAACAAATATGATGGTAATGTTTTTGGAACAAAATATAACGAAACAGATTTGAATGCCAATTTAGGGATTAATAAATCGTGGGGCTATTCACGCTTAAATTTTTCGATGTATGATAATATACAGGAAATTCCGGATGGCAGTCGCGATTCTTCGTCAAGAAAATTTACAAAACAAATAAGTGAACAGGATACAGTAAGACCTATAGTAAGTAATAGCGAGTTAAATTCATATTCTATTGGAGTCATACATCAGCACGTACAACATTACCGTTTGTATAGCGATAATAATTTTTATATTGGTAAAAGTAAATTAGAAGTGAAATTAGGGGTGCAGCAAAGTCATCGTCAGGAATTTTCGCATCCTTTATATTCTAGCCTTGCAGGGCTAAATCTTGTTTTAAATACTATGACCTATGATTTAAAATATTATTTACCTGAACTAAAAGGCTTTGATGCTACTGTTGGTGTAAACGGTTTATTTCAACAAAATAAAAGTAATAAAGCTACAGAGTTTGTAATTCCAAATTACAATTCGTTTGATATTGGCCCTTTTGTTTTTATTAAAAAAGCAATTAAGAAAATTGATTTGGCCACAGGTGTAAGGTATGATATACGTGCGTTTAATAATGATGCCCTCTATACAAAAACAAATCCTGCTACGGGTTTTAATATGGAAACGCCTGCGAATTCATCTGACACAACTTTAGTAAAACAATTTGGCAACTATACACACACGTTTTCAGGTTTTAGCGGAAGTTTTGGCGCAACTTATACAATTAATAAAGCTTTATCTGTAAAATTTAATATTGCCCGAGGTTACAGAGCTCCAAATATTTCAGAAATATCAGCTAAAGGTGTTCATCCTGGTACAGGGTTTCTGCAATTGGGCGATGCTAATTTTAAACCTGAATTTAGTTTGCAAGAGGACGTAGGAATATTTTATAATAGCGAACATATTTCAGGAAGCGTTGAATTGTTTAATAATGTTATCAGTAATTATATTTATAACGAAAAACTCTTGAGTTTAAAAAGTGGCGACTCAATTTATACTGAAGCGGGAAATGCTTATCCTGTTTTTAAATTCAGACAAACTAAAGCGCAATTATATGGTGGTGAATTTAGTTTGGATATTCACCCTCACCCACTCGATTGGTTGCATTTCGAAAACAGTGCTTCGTTTATTTATGCTGTTAATATAGGAGGAAACGGAGTAAAAATTACCGATAGTACAAAATATCTTCCTTACATTCCGCCATTTCATACTAACTCTGAATTAAGAGCGAGTTTTAAAAAGAAAATAGCTTGTTTTAATTCAATTTACTTTAAGGCAGGGGTTCAATACTATGCTACTCAGGATAAATTTTATGGCGCCTATGGCACCGAAACTAAAACTCAGGGCTATACTATATTAAACGCTGGTATGGGATTTAATGTAGTAAATAAAAAAGGAACTACTTTATGTTCGATGGCCATTTCCGTAAGCAATTTAACCGATGTTACCTATCAAAGTAATATGAGTCGTTTAAAGTATTTCGATACTTATCCTAATAATTATACTGGAAGAACTGGGATATATAGTATGGGACGGAATTTTAATTTTAAACTAATAATACCACTTGATGTAAGTACGATAAATAATTAATTAATTAAGAAGGCTGCTAATGCAGCCTTCTTTAATAGATTTAAACAAATCGCATTAGCCCAAATATAAAGAAGTATTGAGCGCATAGTAAATTATCAAGTAACTTTGAATGATTTACGTATTTATTTTTTATTGTTTCACCCTACAATTTAATTTTTTTATAAAAAATTATAGCTTATTTTACTCTGTTTATTTAGCTCTGTTATTACCCTGTAGCAAAATAAATTCTTTCATTAAGCCAAAAAATTAATTAATAGAATTTAGACTATACCAGTCTTTAATAGTCGTACTAAAAAAATGCTGTAAATCTCAGATGTTCCATTCTCAGCATCACAGTTAAGTTTATTTATAATTGCTTTTCGCGTAATAACATTATAAAAACGAATATTCGTTTTTATACGTGTAAGGGTTACTGCATAAGCTGATAAATCTTCACATACAAAATATGTGAATTATGTAACTAATAAAATAACTATTATAAACATATTAGTTTTTCAATTCAGCATCTTTGCGCTATAATCATTAAATTACAAATAAACTTCTTAAAATGTCAGTTTTAATAGTCCCACTTAACGGATATAAATTAAATTCTTCAATTGTAAAGCATAGAAAATTACACAAAAATTATTCTGTTTCTGAAAAACAAAATAAACATATTACGCATACTAATAACCGCCCTTGCAATTCGCATTTAAATAAACAATTGCTTAACATTTTTAAACCAGTTTTTAATCAAAAAAATAACCTGCAATGTAGTGGTGCCTTAATAAATAGAAAATAATACGTGATACTAAAATTCAAAGTGAAAAACCGATTATTATTTTTTGTTTCTATTCTTCTCTTTTCTTCATTTTATAATGCGCAAACGGATACTGTTTTGCATCCACAAAAAGATATTGTAGATGTGTATTACAAAATAATTAATCATAAGTGTAAAGCACCATCGCACTGTGAACCAAAGAAAATTAGTTTCTCAAGCGCACCTGGAATTGGCTATACACTTCACACAAAATTTGCTGTGGCGTATGCCATGAATTTTGCTTTTCATACATCTAAAGATAAAAAAACAAATCTATCAGTTATAAATGTGTTACCTGTTTTATCACAAAGCAAACAATTTGAATTTTTAATACAATCAAATATCTGGGCAAAGCAAAACAAATATAATTTTCAAGGTGATTACAGGTATTACAAATATCCTCAATACAGTTATGGTTTGGGTGGCCATACGTCATTAGCTATAAATAATTTTATGGATTATTCCTATATTGTTTTAAAACAAGCAGTACTTAAATCTTTTGGTAATAATTTTTTTGGCGGTGGTGGTTACAATTTTGATTACCATACACATATTACCGAGTCTGGTAATTCAGACGGAAACGAAAGTGATTTTGATAAATACGGTGCTACAATTTCTTCAATTTCTACAGGGCCATCTCTACATTTTTTGCACGACAACAGAAAAAATCTTATTAATCCTTTAGCAGGTTTATATACTAATGTTGTTTATCGTTATAATCTCAAAATATTAGGTAGCACTACTAACTGGCAATCATTAATTATAGATGCTAGAAAATATATTAAGTTACCCGGAAAATCTCGAAACATTTTAGCTTTTTGGAGTTACAATTGGTTTACTTTTGGAGGAAAAGCGCCTTACCTTGATTTACCCGGCACTGCTTGGGATACATATTCTAATATAGGCCGTGGTTACACGCAGAGCAGATTTACCGGAAAAAATCTTTTATATCTTGAAGCTGAATATCGTTTTACCATTTTAAAAAACGGATTATTAGGCGGCGTTGTTTTTACAAATGTGCAAAGTGTTTCAGACTGGCCCGGAAATAAATTTACAGTACTATGGCCAGCCGCAGGATTTGGACTTCGTGTAAAAGTGAATAAACACTCTAATACAAATATTTCTATTGATTACGGTATTGGTCTTGGAGGATCCAATGGCTTTTTTGTGAATTTGGGAGAGGTATTTTAAAATTGAAAGCCATACGATATGTGAATTATGTAAATTGTTGACAAAAATGTATAATACTTTGTGTAGTGATAAGTACACCTTTGCATCAAAATCATTAATACTATAAAAAACTAAATAAAATTTATGAA
>JAYTRS010000365.1:0-3911 GCA_043746065.1 Bacteroidota bacterium
TAAACATTAGTATTAACTATAATTTTGGTAAATTAAAAGTACAGCAACGCGAAATTAAAAGTAATGCTGACGAAAAAAACCGTGCTGGGCATTAAAAAATGCTTTTTTATAAAAGCCAATGTACAATTATTTGTAAACTTTACCCCAGCAGTTACTTAGCAATAATAAAAAATTGTATTTTTAGAGCAATGGAAAATAACATTAACGAAAAAATAAAATTATTAGAAGATAAATATGCTCAAATGGGGCAAGATTTAAATAGCTATTTAGATGGGCTTTTACTCTCAAACTATTTAACGTATTGGGATTACATACAACTAGATACCCTTTTAACTTTACAAAACCCCAAAACCGATTACCCTGATGAGCAAATTTTTATTATGTATCATCAAATAACCGAACTGTATTTTAAGTTAAGTTTACACGAATTAGAACAAATAGCTGGCAACGGCAAAAAAATATTAACCAACGGCAAAGATGGTGGTTGGAACGAAAAAATTAGCGCTACTTTTTTAACCGAACGTATAAACCGCATTAATCGTTATTTTGAAGCTCTTACCAAAAGTTTTGAAATTATGGTAGATGGCATGGAAAAAGAACAATTTTTACGTTATCGCATGGCTTTGCTACCCGCCAGTGGTTTTCAAAGCGCACAATACCGTATGATTGAAATTAGTTGTACTGATTTTATTAATTTAGTTGATAAAGATAGTAGACCAACGTACGAAAATAAAAACACCCCTATTGAAGAATTATTTAACCATATTTATTGGAACAAAGGTGCTACCGAACTTTCGTCTGGCAAAAAAACATTAACCCTTAACCAATTTGAAAAAAAATACAGCGGTAAATTTATTGCCTTAGCAAACAATTATAAAACTAAAAATGTTTGGCAACAGTATTTAAGTTTAAGCCAAAGCGAACAGCAAAACCAAACGTTAATTAATGCCCTAAAGCTATTAGATATTAATATAAATGTTAATTGGCCTTTAATGCATTACAAAAGTGCGGTGCGGTATTTACAACAAAACCCCGAAGATATTGCCGCTACCGGTGGTACAAATTGGCAAAAATATTTACCGCCTCGTTTTCAAAAACGAATTTTTTACCCAAAAATTTGGTCGGCACAAGAAATAGAAGATTGGGGCAAAGGTTGGGTAGAGACGAATGTCTTTAAAATAGGCAATAGTTAATAGGCAATAGATAAATAAAGGTTAATACTACTTCTAAATTTTTCTTAATTTTTTGTAATGTTTCTAAATCAAAATAAAAATGTCAATACAAGTAAATAATATTACAAAACTTTACGGTACTCAAAAGGCATTAAATAATGTGAGTTTTGAGGTAGCCAGTAATCAAATTGTAGGTTTTTTAGGTCCAAATGGTGCTGGTAAAAGTACCATGATGAAAATTTTAACGGGCTATATTCCACAAACAGAAGGTAGTGCCAGCATTTGTGGTTTTGATGTAGCCACCCAAAGTTTAGAAGTACGTAAACAAATTGGCTATTTGCCCGAACATAACCCACTTTATTTGGATATGTATGTAAAAGAATTTTTAGAATTTACAGGCAATATTTACAAATTAAAAAATATAAGAAATCGAGTGGCCGAAATGATTGGAATAACAGGGCTTGAGGTAGAACAAAATAAAAAAATTGGTGCGTTAAGCAAAGGCTATCGCCAACGTGTAGGCATAGCACAAGCCATGATACACAACCCAAACGTATTAATTATGGATGAGCCTACCACAGGTTTAGATCCTAACCAACTAGAAGAAATTCGTACCTTAATTAAAAACCTTGGTAAACAAAAAACCGTAATGCTTAGTACCCACATTATGCAAGAAGTAGAAGCCATTTGCGACCAAGTAATAATAATAAATAAAGGGCAAATTGTAGCGAACGACCAAACTAAAAATCTTCAAAAAAATACTACCAAACAGCTTATAACCGTTGAGTTTGATAAAGACGTAAGCGAGGCTCAACTCCTAAAAATAGATTTAATAGAACAGGCAAAACCCGTTGCCTTAAACGGAGTAGAAATAAATAAAACTACCTGGTTACTAACAAGTAGCAGCACACAAGATGTTAGAAAAGCCATTTTTAACTTTGCCGTAGCTAATAATTTAAGCGTTTTAACACTTAATAAAGAAGAGCAAAAAATAGAAGATGTGTTTAAAGAACTAACAAAAAACACCAATTCGTAGCCATTTTTTACCAATTGGCATAATTTAACGTTATTTATTCAACAAAATGCTTTAATTTGTGTTAAGAAAGAGATTATAACAAAAATGAGAGCAAAAGCACCAGTAAAAGTACCAGAAATAAAAGGTAGCACTTACCTAGTAAAACTTCGTATTGATAAAAGAACCGTTATTACTGTAAGAAATAAAGAAAGTTTAAAGCGTTGGATGGCAAAATACCCTGATGCTACCGAAGTATTTTAATATATAAATCTGTGAGTAAATTACCCACATCTAATTACTACGCCGTAATTTTTGCATCTACCAAAAGTAACGATATTGAGGGTTATGCCCAAATGGATGAACAAACCATGACCTTAGCCCAACAACAACCTGGATTTTTAGCCTACGAAAGCGTAAATAATAACAACAAAGGTATATTTATTAGTTACTGGCAAAGCAAAGAAGCCATAAATAATTGGCGCAAAAATGTAACCCATTTAATGGCTAAAGATAAAGCCAAACAATGGTACAAACGTTATTTATCGCAAATATGTTTAGTAGAAAGTAGCCACGAGTTTGGCGAAGATACTAACACTTAATACACCAAAATTTTACGTTTTAAAAAAAAGATAGCTTCGCCTAATTTGGCGTTAAGCTTTTCGCTTTGGTAGGCATTAAGCCCTGCTTTTTCTAAAGTATTAGCGTAACCATATACATCTGTTACTTGATTTTTAAAAAGTACTTCGCCACTTAATTTATTTTTTAATTGTAAGTTAATAATTAAAGCTGCCAATTTAATAGTATAATTTTTTTCTAATACATCGCTACTAATATCTTCTTTTGTATCGCTATTGGCTTCAATAATAAAATCGCTATCCTCTAATTTATCTACAATACGAACTTCCTGCCCATTAAATTTTTTTTTAATATAGGTTTCAATACTATTTAAACCTGTAGGTTTTGTAAAATTTGTTTCTATACTACTAACAAAAATATTTATAGCCGAAACATTTGCATTAACACGCAACATGGGCGTATTAATAAACTGTTTTAATACCGCAATACTTGCTCTACCAACCGAATCGGCTCCCATTAAAGAGGATACATCGGGACTTAAGGCAAAGCCAATGAGTTGATTCATGGGCTCAACATAATTTACTTTTACCTGTAACTCGCCGCTATTGGTAGTGTTAACTTTATCGTTTACTTTTATTTTATCTTCTTCGGTACTTACCAAAAACGGAAAATTTTCTAAAGCAGTTTTATTTTTTAATTGTAAAGTGTAAGTTAGTGGTGCGTAAACCTGTTGGTATGGTTTTAATTGCCCCATTATTTTTGGCTGAATAACAGTAATAGATTGCAATTGCTGCTGTACTAAATTAGTTAAATCAAACACTGTTTTAATACCGTTGGTGGTAATAGGATCAAAATTAATTTCTTCGCTCAAATAAGGCGTTAGTACCCCAAAGGCTTGTATGCGTTTTTTTAACGAAGATGAAAAATCTTTATTTTTTTCATCTGCAAAACTTAAAGCAATTAAATTGCTGGCTTTGGTAATTATTTGTTGCTTTTTTAGGGCTTTTTGTTTGGCGTATTCTTCTTTATCTAAAGTATAATACACCCAATATTGCTTATCGTTTTCGTAACTGTCTATAAGTTGGTAGCCTTCAATATTATCGCTATTACTCAATTTTATCATCGAGATAAAGCTTTCGTTAAAGTTG
>JAYTRS010000366.1:0-3888 GCA_043746065.1 Bacteroidota bacterium
GGTCTGCTTCTTTACTTTTACTATCATCGGCGCTTATGGTGCCATAATTTAACCCAAACCTAAATGCAAAGCGGTAATTAGTGCTATATCTAAATAAAATACCAATGGCAGGGTGGCTAAATTTAAAATGCGTTCGAGGGTTTAAATCGCCAATATAATAGCTTCCACCACCAAAAATGCCAATTTCTCGTTGTTTAAAATGGCGTTTTTTTGTTTGCGATATAGCCACAAAACTTAAGCAAGTAAATAAATATAAAAACGTTTTTTTTAGCAAATGAAGTATAATAACGTAAAGTTAAATGATTTATTGTGTTAATTTTACGATCTATTCTTAAAAATGCTTAATTATTTTAAAATAATACTTGTTTTTTGCTTAGTTGTAACTGATTTGTTTTCTCAAAAAAACGATAGTTTAAGCCTTAAAAGCAAATATACTCCCAAAATATCAGCCATAAGCGATTCTAACATAGTTTTTAGCAGTAAAAAACATTTAAATGAAAATGACACTTTGCAACAAGCAAAACTAAATATTGGTGGTTATGTTTCTACTTATTTTTCTTATTATGATGATGATACAGAGCAAAATGGGTTTGTACAGTTTCCTACAATGGCGGCTCGTAATAAACAATTTGGCTTAAATATGGCATTAATTGATGTGCAATATGTATCAAAAAATATTCGTAGTAATTTAGGAATACATTTTGGTGATATAGCGCAAGCCGTTTGGCCTAGCCAATATAATGCTGTACAAGAGGCTAATTTAGGAATACGATTAGTTAAAAAATTATGGTTAGACGCAGGTTTTTTTAGGTCACATATTGGTGTAGAAAGTTCGCAACCACGTGAAAATATTACATCGAGCATGACCTTAGTTAATTTTTACGAACCTTATTTTTTGGCAGGAATGAAATTAACCTACGAAGTAAACTCAAAATTATCGGTTCAGGTAAATTCATTTAATAGTTTAAATAGTTTTGTAGATAATAATAAAAATAAATTTGTGGGTACAAGTATAGTATATCAACCTACTAGTAATTTATCGCTTACATACAATTTTATTACGGGTACCGAAACCCCCGATAGTGTTAAAACAAAACAACAACGTTATTATAATAATTTTTATTTAACCTATACTTCGGCTAAAATTTTAATAGCAGCCGAAGCAAATTATGGTTTACAAACCCATTCTTTAAAAAGTGATTTAACTAAAAATGCAAATATGTATAGCGGTTTAATTGTACTTAAATATCAAGCTATAAAAAAGTTTGCAGTTTATGGTAGAGAAGAATTTTTTAGCGATTACAATCAAATATTAACCGGAGCTACAAATATTGGCCATTCTGTTTATGGAACAACAGCTGGGTTTGAATACAAACCATTTACTAAAGTAGCTTTAAGTTTAGAAGGACGATTATTGCAAAGCGAAAATTTAATTTTTGTGCAAGGCAATAAAGCAACTAATTACCGTAATGAATTAATTTTTTGTTTAGATGTTTGGTTTTAATTAAATGAATATTGAAAAAAAATATTCGCCAATTGGTGTTTTTGATAGCGGTTATGGAGGCTTAACAGTTTTAAAAGAAATTGTAAAAGAATTACCCCAATACGATTATTTGTATTTGGGTGATAATGCGCGCGCGCCTTATGGTTCGCGAAGTTTTGAAACTGTTTACGAATACACTTTGCAAAGTGTTAATTATTTATTTAACCAAGGTTGCCATTTAGTAATATTGGCATGTAATACCGCTTCTGCAAAAGCCTTACGTACCATTCAACAAAAAGATTTACCGTTAATTGCAGCTCATAAACGTGTGTTAGGCGTTATTAGGCCAACTACTGAACTAATTGGGAATTACACAAAAACAAATTGTGTGGGGGTATTGGGAACAGCGGGTACCATCAGTTCGGGTTCGTATTTAGTAGAAATTGAAAAATTTTTTCCGAATATTAATGTTTACCAACAAGCCTGCCCCATGTGGGTGCCTTTAATAGAGAATAATGAGTTAGATAATGCAGGCGCTGATTATTTTATTAAAAAATATGTTAATCATTTAATGCAACAACAACCCGCTATTGATGCTATTATTTTAGGATGTACGCATTACCCAATTATAGAACAAAAAATAAAACAGTATTTACCAGCGCATGTAAAATTATTATCGCAAGGTACAATTGTAGCCAGTAGTTTAAACGATTATTTAAAACGCCATAGCGAATTAGAGAAAAACTGTAGTAAAAATGGGTTAATACAATTTTGTACTACTGATTTGCCTGAAGTATTTGATAAAGCTGCAAGTATATTTTTTGATACAGAAATAAAATCGAAACGCGTAGAGTTGTAATAAACTTTAAGTAATGTAGTTTTTTATAGCAATGCACTAATGTGTATCTTCTACCTCGGTATCAATAATACTTTTTTCTTCAATAAATTGTTTATTGGTTAGCCGTTTTTCTAACGATAATAAAAAGGCGGGTAATAAAATTAAGTTGGCACAATAGGCCACTAATAATGTAAACGAAATTAAAACACCCAAAGCCTGTGTACCTCCAAAGCCCGATAAGGCAAACATACCAAAACCAAAAAATAATACTACGGCGGTGTATACCATGCTTATGCCAGTTTCTTTAATAGTAAGGTTTACAGCCTTACTAATACTTAATTTGTTTTTACGAATTTCGAAACGGTATTTGGTTAAAAAATAAAGTGTACCATCGCTACTAATACCAAAGGCTATGCTAAATACTAAAATAGTACTTGGTTTTAATGGAATACCCAAGTAGCCCATTAAACCTGCTGTAATTACTAAAGCTACTAAACTAGGTATGGTTGATATTAAAATCATACGAAACGAGGTAAATAAAGTAAGCATAAAAAGTGCAATAAGTATAATGGCAAGTACTACGCTTTCTACTAAATTATTTACTAAAAATTCGTTTCCTTTTAAAAATACAATACAATTACCCGTTAGTTTTACATCAAAACGTTCAGTACCAGTTAGCCATTTTTTTTCATCTTCGTCGTAATTAAAAATACTATCTAAGCGAGGTTTTAGTTGGGTAGTTATTTGCTTTACACGCGTGCTTCCACAATCGGCTATTTGAACGGTAATGCGGGTATAACGTTTAGTACTATCAATAAAAGCCGATAGTTGATTTTGTTTTTCTTTTTCTTGTTTTACATAATCGGCAATGGTTTTTAAATCGGTTGCTGCAGGCAATTTATAATATTTTTCATCGCCTCCTTTATAGGTTTGGTATAAAAATTTAACACCTTCCACTACCGAAACTGGGCGCGAAAATTCGTTATACTGCGCTATTAATTTTTGTGCACGGTTTATTTTATATAAGCATCGGGCATTATTTAAAAACACACCATTATCTTTTTTTGTATCAATGGTAATCTCAAACGGAAGAACGCCACCGTAGTTCGTTTCAAAATATTTTAAATCGGTTTTTAAAACATCGGTATTTGGTATATCATCTACCACATAACCAAAGGCTTTAATTTTTAATAACCCTATTAGGCTGATTACGCATATAATTACAACGGTAACATAAATTGTTTTGCGATAATTTTGAGTAATAAAGGCTACTTTACTTAATATTTGGCGTAAGCGTTTTCTATCTAAATGCTTTAAATGCTTGGGCGATGGAGCGGGTAAATAACTAAAAATGGTAGGTACTAATATTACCGAGAATAAAAAGGTACTCATAACATTTAATGATGCGATTAAACCAAACTCAAATAGTAATTTATTTTGAATGGCACAAAACACAGCAAAACCAATAGATGTGGTAATATTTGCAAAAAATAACGAAGATACTGAACGTTGAATAGCAATATGTAAGGCATTAAATTTATTTTGTCCTTGGGCTAATTCGGTATGG
>JAYTRS010000367.1:0-3885 GCA_043746065.1 Bacteroidota bacterium
GTTGCCGAAAGTGAAGCCGATCTAAAAGCAGGTAAAATTTCCGTTGATTCGCCTATAGGCAAAGCTCTATTAGGAAAAAAAGTAGGAGAAAAAGTAGATGTTACTGTTCCTGCAGGTGTGGTAACTTTTGAAGTATCTGAAATTACCCTTTAATGCCAAGTATTTTTAGTAAAATAATTGCAGGGCAAATACCATGCTACAAAATTGCCGAAAACGACCAATTTTTTGCTTTTTTAGATATTGCCCCACTAAAAAAAGGGCACACTTTGGTTGTACCAAAAAAAGAAATAGACGATTTATTTAATTTAGATTCACAAACGTATATAGGCCTAATGGCTTTTGCAAAACAAATTGCCGAGGCTATAAAAAAAACGTTTCCTTGTAATAGAATTAGTATGCAAGTAATAGGGTTAGAAGTACCGCATGCACATATACATTTAATACCCATAAATACCCTAAACGATTGTAATTTTAATAACCAAAAAATAACTTTTACAACACAAGAGTTTAACGGTATTGCAAAACAAATTTCAAAAAATATAATACAAACAGTATGACAAAAATAAAATTTGGAACCGATGGTTGGAGAGCAATTATAGCTCAAGATTTTACAGTAGAAAATGTAGCACGTGTAACTGAAGCTACCAGTAAATGGTTATTAAAAAACCATAAAAATCCAACGGTTGTTGTGGGACACGATTGCCGTTTTGCAGGAGAATTATTTGCCGAAATCGTAGCAAAAGTTTTTATTGCCAATGGCATTAAAGTTTTTTTAGCTAAAGATTATGTGAGCACGCCCATGATTTCTTTAGGAGCCGTAAAGTATAAAACAAGTTTAGGTATTATTATTACAGCAAGCCACAACCCCCCAACGTATAATGGTTACAAAATAAAAGGCAGTTACGGTGGTCCTTTAGGCCCCGAATTGGTGCAAGAGATAGAAGATATTATTCCTGAAAAAGCAAATGCAAATTACAACGCTATAAATTTTAATGAGGCAACACTAACGGACTTTTAGAAATTGCCCCTTTAGAAGATATTTATGTAAAACATGTTGAAAAAAGTTTTGATTTAAACGCTATTAAAAACTCAAACCTTGTACTAGCTTACGATAGTATGTTTGGTGCTGGTAAAAAGGTAATGAAACGATTGTTTCCTGAAATTTATCATTTACACAGCGATGATAATCCAGGTTTTCATGGGCAAGCACCTGAGCCAATTCATAAAAATTTATTAGAGTTTAGTAATTTTATTAAAGACAAAAAAAACATTAGTTGTGGTTTAGCAACCGATGGCGATGCTGATAGAATAGGGCTTTACGATAACGAAGGTAATTTTGTAGATTCGCACCACATTATTTTATTATTAATTCATTACTTGGTTAAATATAAAAACCAAACTGGCAAAGTGGCAACGGCATTTAGCACCACCGTTAAAATTAATAATATGTGCAAGCATTACAATTTACCATTAGATGTTGTAAAAATTGGCTTTAAATATATTTGTAGTATTATGGTAGCCGAAGATGTTTTAGTTGGAGGCGAAGAAAGTGGAGGCATTGCAATTAAAGGGCATATACCCGAGCGCGACGGTATTTGGATGGGCTTAACCATTTGGGAATTTATGGCCAAAACAAATAAAACACTTAAACAATTAATACAAGAAGTGTATGATATTACAGGCACTTTTTGGTTTGAGCGCAATGATTTATACATTGACGAAGCCACAAAAAATAAAGTATTAGAACTTTGTAAAAGTAACTCATACAAAGAGTTTGGTAAATACAAAGTACAGCGCATTGATAATTTAGATGGTTACAAATTCTTTTTTGATGATAACACTTGGTTAATGATTAGAGCGAGTGGAACAGAGCCAGTATTACGCACCTACGCCGAAGCAGCCACTAAAGAAATTACATTTGATATTTTAGCCGATGTAAAAAAAGTATTGTTGGGTTAAACAATCGCCTCTTTATGAGTTTATAAGTGTTATTAAAATAAAAAATATAATGTATTTAGCCTGTTAGTTATAAGGTTTAAAAAATTAACAATTAACGTAATTTTTGTTAAATTTACATTCTATTTTAAACCCAAAAATGGATAAATTTTCATACTTAGGCACCAGCGATGTAAACGCTATTGAACAGCTTTTTACACAATACACAAACGATAACAATTCGGTTGATAAAACTTGGCAAGATTTTTTTAAAGGATTTGAATTTGCTCAAAAAGATTATTCATCCTCTAATGGTGCAATACCTGAAAATGTTACTAAAGAATTTAAAGTAATAAATCTAATAAATGGTTACCGTTCGCGCGGACATCTATTTACACGCACCAACCCTGTTCGCCAACGCCGAACATATACGCCAACTTTAGCTTTAGAAAATTTCGAATTATCTGATAAAGATTTAGAAACCGTTTTTCAGGCTGGTAACCAAATTGGCATTGGCGCTGCAAAACTAAAAGATATTATTGCTCATTTAGAAACTACCTACTGTGCCAGTATTGGGGTTGAATACGCCTTTTTACGCAACCCCGAAGAAACAAAATGGTTACAAGACCGTATTGAAAAATCAAAAAATATTCCAAACTTTAATAAAGACGAAAAAAAAGTTATTCTTAATAAATTAATACAGGCCGTTACCTTCGAGAATTTTTTAGCTACCAAATTTGTGGGGCAAAAGCGTTTTTCGTTAGAGGGTGGCGAATCGTTTTTACCAGCTTTAAATACATTAATGGAGCATGGCGTTAAATTAGGGATTGAGGATTATGTAATTGGTATGGCGCATCGTGGGCGTTTAAACGTGTTGGCAAACATTATGAATAAACCCACTAAAGATATTTTTACCGAATTTGAAGGCCGCCCTAGCGAAGACAGTGTGTTTGATGGTGACGTAAAATATCACATGGGCTATAGTAGCGATATTAAAAGCGATTCAGGTAAACAAGTTCATATTTCCTTAACGCCAAACCCTTCACATTTAGAAACCGTTGCCCCTGTTGTTGGCGGTATTACACGTGCTAAAATTGATATTCGCCACAAAGGCGATAATAAAAAAGCATGTTCTATTTCCATTCATGGCGATGGAGCCATTGCTGCACAAGGCATTGTTTACGAGGTAATACAAATGAGTCAGTTAGATGGCTACAAAACTGGTGGTACAGTACATTTCGTCATCAATAATCAAGTAAGTTTTACAACTAATTTTATTGATGCACGCTCTTCTATTTATTGTACCGATGTAGCTAAAGTTGTTCTTTCTCCTGTATTTCACGTAAATGGTGATGATGTAGAGGCCTTAGCATTAGTTGCAAAATTAGCCATGGATTACCGCCAAACTTTTGGCAAAGATGTGTTTATTGATGTATTATGTTACCGTAAATATGGGCATAACGAAGGGGATGAGCCTCGCTTTACACAACCCTTGTTGTATAAAGAAATTGCAAAACATCCTAACCCAAAAGAAATTTATGCTCAAAAATTAATTGATGAAAAATCATTTACTAATGATGAAATAAAAACAATTGAAACACAATTTAAAAACGAGTTAGAACAAAATTTAGACGAAGCCCGCAAAACCGAAAAAGCAAAAATGACTTCGTTTTTACAAGGTAGTTGGAATGCTATTAAAATGGCTACATCAACTGATTTTGATGAGTCGCCAAAAACGGCTATTGATGCAAAATTATTTTTAGAATTAGCTACAAAATCAAGCCAATTACCAAAAGATAAAAAGTTTTTTAATAAAATAGAAAAATTATTTAACGATCGCCAAAACATGATTACCAATAATAATTACGATTGGGCAATGGGCGAATTATTGGCGTATGCCAGTTTAATGCACGAGGGACATCATGTACGTTTTAGCGGACAAGATGTAGA
>JAYTRS010000368.1:0-31180 GCA_043746065.1 Bacteroidota bacterium
ACTTAAACCAAAACAAGTTTGATTAACATATTTTGGTTCTTTACTTAATGCCGTTGGCAAAGGTGTAAACCTAAACATCGTATCGCTATAATTTGGGTGCCCTATTACTTGAAATGGGTTTTGAGTTCCTCTACCCAAACTAATAATAGTGCCTTCAAACAAGCCTAAACTGGGGTAAAGCAACACGGCATTACTATTAGGCATATTGGGAGAAGGTTTTACTGGTAAATTATACGAGGCTTTTCTATCATAGGTTTTTAAAGGCACAATTGTTAATTTACATTTTATGTTGTTTTTTAACCATCCCTCGGCATTGGCCATTTGAGCATACTCTCCACAAGTCATACCATACACCAAGGGCACATTATGTAAACCCAAAAAACTTTTAAATTCGTTTTTTAAAACTGGGCCATCTATGTAAAAACCATTTGGGTTGGGCCTGTCTAACACCATAAATTCTTTATCATTTTCAGCACAAGCTTCCATTGCATAACACATGGTAGATATGTAAGTATAAAAACGCACACCAACATCTTGTATGTCGTAAAGTAAAATATCTACATCGGCTAATTGTTCTTTTGTTGGTTTTTTATTATTTCCGTATAACGAAATTATAGGCAGGCCGGTTTTTTTATCTACACTACTGCTTACTTTATCTCCTGCTTCGGTATTACTTCTAAAGCCATGCTCAGGCCCAAATATTTTTTTAATAGAAACATTTAATTTTAATAAAGTATCTACAATACTTGTACTGCCAATAACGCCAGTAATATTAGTAACAACCCCTACACGCTTATTCTTTAATTTGGGTAAATAGTTTTCAAACTGTTGTGCGCCAATGGTAACAGTGTTATACTCTTTAATTTGTACTTGGCTTTTTAGCGTTGAAAATAAAAGCAATAAGCTAACAACAAAGCCAATCAAATTAGTATTTTTACAAAACAGATTCATATATATTTTTTGAGTATAGAAAAATTAATAGCCAATAAAATTACCAATCCTAATAATGGTAAAAATAACATCTCTAAACCTATTGTAAAAATAGGCATTATTGGTATTGTTTTGGGTGTTAGTGTTATGCTTTTAACATTAAGTATTGTTTTGGGATTTAAAAACGAAATTATTAATAAAATAACGAGTTTAACCACGCACATTGCCATTAGTAATATAAATATTAACCCCAGTAACGAGCCCGAACCAATTAGAATTAGTGCCGATACTTTACAACTTATAAAACAATTACCAAATATTAAGCACATACAAGCTACTGCTTTTAAAAATGGTATTTTAAAAACCGAAACTCAAAATGAAGGTGTAATTTTAAAAGGCGTAAATAAAAATTACGATTTCAGTTTTATTAAAAATTATTTGCAAGAAGGAAAATTGCCCGATTTTACTGCTATTGAAAGCAGCAAAGAAATTTTAATTAGCCAAGGTTTAGCCGATAAGTTAGATTTAAAATTAAATCAAAAATTATTAATATATTTTGTTAGTCAGCACCAAGTATTTGATAGCACTGCCAATGAGCAAATAACAAAGTACGAGCAACGTTCGCGTAGCCTTACTATTTGTGGTATTTTTAAAACAAGTTTTTCTGATTTTGATAATAACCTAACCTTTGTTGATTTACGCCAAATACAACGTTTAAATTATTGGGATAGTACGCAAGTAGCTAATTACGAAATTAAAGTAACCGATTTTGAAACCAATGATGAAACCATTACACAGGTACAAAACATATTAGGTTATAGTTACAGTGTGAACAGCGTAAAAGAAATGTATGCTAATATTTTTATTTGGTTAGATAAATTAGATATTAATGGTGTTATAATTATTGTGTTAATGGTATTAGTAGCCACCATTAATATGATAACAGCGCTTTTAATTTTAATTTTAGAACGTACCAATATGATAGGCTTAATTAAAGCTTTAGGTATGAACAACTCCAGCGTGCGAAAAATATTTTTATTTATTAGTTTAAAATTAATTGGCAAGGGCTTGTTTTGGGGCAATATTATAGGCTTGGGGTTATGTTTAATACAACAGTACTTTAAACTCGTAAAATTAGATAGCGAAACATATTATGTAGAATATGTTGTAGTACATATTAATTGGTTTTACGTTTTGCTTTTAAATATTGGCACATTTTTAACTTGCCTTATAATGTTGTTTTTACCAACCTTAATTATTACAAAGCTTACGCCAATTAAAACATTAAAATTTGATTAATAAATTAAGTTGACTCTTAATTTAATTTACTCTCTATGCTGGTATTATAAGCATTTTCATACTCACTAACGGTTCCCAGCTTTGCATTATCAATTACAATTTCTTTACCTTTTACAATTCCAATTTCTTTAAACAATACACTACTATTTTTTAGTTCCATTTCAAAAGCGGTTTTGTTATCTGATGATATGCTAATTACCGCTCGGCTTTGGGCTTCGCCAAATAAATAAGCATCTTTTCTTAAACTAGCATTTGTTTTTATTTCAAAACCCAAATTACCGTGAATGGAGCTTTCTAATAAATTTATAAATAAGCCACCATCGCTTATATCGTGTGCGCTTTTAATCAATCGTTTTTTAATCACAGCTTTAATAGCTTGTTGAAGTGTAAATTCTTCGTCTAAATTAAAATAGGGTGCGGGCGTATTTTTAATTTTATGATACGAAAATAAATATTCACTCGAAGCAATATCATTAACTTGTTTGCCCAACACATAAATTAAATCGCCTTCATTTTTAAAGTTTAAAGTAGTTTGATTTTTTTTGTCTTCTAAAATACCAATCATACCAATGGTTGGTGTTGGAAAAACAGGGCCTTCGTAACTTGATTGATTGTAAAAACTAACATTGCCTCCAGTAACAGGTGTTTTAAACTTTAAACAAGCAGCGCTCATGCCTTTAATAGCACCCACAAATTGCCAATACACTTCGGGGTTATAAGGGTTACCAAAATTTAAACAATTAGTAACAGCGCTTGGCTCGCCACCACTACACACAATGTTACGCGCAGCTTCGCTCACAGCAATGGCACAGCCAATTTCAGGGTCGGCATTTACATATCGGCTATTACAATCTACCGTCATGGCTAGGGCTTTTTGACTGCCTTTAATATTTACAATGGCAGCATCACTTGGCGCATTGGTACTCATATTTACAGTACCTACCATGCTATCGTATTGATTATAAATCCAACGTTTGCTGGCTAAATTAGGATGAGATGCTAAATACATCATAACGGTTTGCAGCTTTGCAGGTTCAATATCGGGTATTGAATTAATATCAAATTTTTTAGATTCGGCGTAATATGCAGGTTCTTTGTATTCGCGCGTATATACAGGCGCATCGCCGCCTAACACTAAAGATATAGCAGGCACATCGGCCACTAATTGATTGTGAAAATAATACTTTAATCTATCGCCTTTAGTTACAACACCAATCTCTACACAATTTAAATCCCATTTGTCAAATATTTTTAATATTTCGGCTTCTCGTCCTTTTTTTACAATTACCAACATGCGTTCTTGGCTTTCGCTTAGCAAAAATTCAAACGGGTGCATCCCAGCTTGGCGGGCTGGCACTTTATCTAACCAAATTTCCATACCATGTTCGCCTTTGGCACTCATTTCGCTGGTGCTACAAGCAATCCCTGCGGCGCCCATATCTTGCATACCTATAACGGCACCTGTTGTAATAATTTCTAAACTCGCTTCAAGCAATAGTTTTTCTTGAAATGGGTCGCCCACTTGTACCGCAGGTAAATCTTTGGCACTATCTTCGGTTAAATCTTTGCTGGCAAATGCTGCGCCACCCATACCATCTCTACCAGTGGCAGAACCTACTATAAACACTGGGTTTCCTTCGCCATAACTTGTAGCGCTTACGGTTTCGCCTTTTTTTACAATGCCTACACTCATAGCATTTACCAAAGGGTTTACGTTATAACAGTCGTCAAAAAAAACTTCGCCGCCAACTGTTGGAATACCAAATGCGTTGCCATAATCGCCAATGCCTTTGGTTACACCTTTTATCAACCATTTTGTTTTTTCGCTATCAATATTGCCAAAGCGTAAACTATTTAGTTGCGCAATGGGGCGAGCGCCCATAGTAAAAATATCTCTATTTATTCCTCCTACACCAGTTGCAGCGCCTTGGTAGGGCTCTAACGCGCTTGGATGATTATGGCTTTCTATTTTAAAACAACAGGCTAAGCCATCGCCAATATCCACCAAACCTGCGTTTTCTTCGCCTGCTTTTGCCAACATGTGCGGGCCATCTTTTGGTAATGTTTTTAACCAAGTAATACTGTTTTTATACGAACAATGTTCGCTCCACATAACAGAATAGATAGAAAGTTCAGTAAAATTAGGCACTCTACCCAATGTTTCTTTAATTTTTTCGTATTCCTCGGGTAGTAAACCTAAATCTTTTGCTGTTTGTAGAGTAGTTAATTGATCGTTATAATTAATAGTTGCCATAATTAAATTGGTATAAATAGACTTTAAAAATAGCAATAATACTTTTTAAGCAAACTAAAGGTTATTAAATAATGGCTAACATTTTAATGCCACTTATTTTACAGAAAACAAATGAATAAAAAAGAGATACAATTGTATTGTAAAAGTGATAGCAGGCTCTTTGGTAGAATAAAACTTTAAAGGCGATTTAGACTTATTAGTTTTTACTAACTATGCTCTATATTTTAACGAAAAAACAGGTTTTTTACACTTTTAGAGCCTTATTTTAGCGAAAGTTTTGCGTCTATAAATAAATATACTATATTTGCCATCCTTAAAAAACAGAAACAATGCCAAAAATGAAAACTAATTCCAGCGCTAAAAAGCGTTTTAGCCTTACTGGAAGCGGTAAAATTAAAAGAAAACACGCTTACAAGCGTCACATTTTAACCAAAAAAGAGAAAGACCGTAAACGCGGTTTAACTAAAAGTGGTTTAGTTTGTGCTGCCGATACGCCTAACGTAAAGTTTATGTTAGCTATTTAAGCTTAAATTTCTTTTAACAAACCCAACAAACAGGTTATTAAATTAACCAAAATTTTAGTAAAAAAAGTTTAGCCAGAAGCTAACACTAACATTTAAAAACAAAAACAAAACAAAATGCCACGTTCAGTCAATCACGAAGCCAGCAGGGCTCGCAGAAAAAAAATCCTAAAATTAACCAAAGGTTATTGGGGTGCTAGAGGTAATGTTTGGACAATAGCCAAAAATACCCTAGAAAAAGGTTTAACTTACGCTTACCGCGATCGTAAAAACAAAAAACGCACCATGCGTGGCTTGTGGATACAACGTATTAACGCAGGTGTTCGTCAACATGATATGAGTTATAGCGAATTTATTGGTAAATTAAACAAAAAAGGTTTAAAATTAAACCGTAAAGTGTTAGCCGATTTAGCTATGAACCACCCAGAAGCTTTTACGGCGGTTATTAACCAAGTAAAATAAATTTAATTAATTACTATAAAAAGCCCTGTTTTTTAAACGGGGCTTTTTTTGTTACTCACCTCTACTTAAACCCAATTATTCTTTTTTTTGTAATAAAACATCTAACATTTTTTTATACTCCGTTCTTCTTTTGGAATCATGGCATAAAGAATTCAAGCATTTTAAAGCTTTTTCATATTCTTTTTCCTGAATATAAATAGCTGTTAAGTTTAATTTTGAATCGTCGAATCGGGGGCTTATTCGAGAGGTTTCTATATATAGTTTTTTTGCTTTTTCAATATCATTCTCCATAAAATAGGCACTGGCTAAATCATTAACTACATTTCTATTATAGGGATTAAGCAAATATGCTATTTCAAAATCATTTAATGCGTCTTTATATTGTTTTAAAGAAGCATGAGCATTGCCAATATACCAGGTTATTGGAACAGAAGTAGGGTCTATTGTATACGCAAAGGCCTGAGCTTTAGCCCCAAATTTAATTACTTCAGTATAGATGGTATTTAATTTTGCGTCATACATCTTTCGTGTATAAAACTCGCCTCTATACCGTAAAATGCCCACAGTACTAATTACTATTAATAGAAGTATCCCTATTCCAAAAACCGTTTTATTTAAAGTAAATGATAACGCTTTTTTTAAAGACGTATACGCTTTTATATAATAATAAGAAAACCCAAAAATTATGTTGATATAAATTAAATGTTCTATGCGTTCTTTTGGAAAATCAAAAAAAGAAATTGTAGAGTAGCCGAAAATAAACGCAACACATAACATTATTTCGAAATAGGTTTTTTGTGCCCTTACTGTTTTTAATGCTCTTATAAGTGTGAACATAATTAAACACAAAAACACTAAAAACAAATTAAAACCTATTAAGCCGTATTCGCTTAATATCCACAAAAAATCATTATGCGGGCGTTGAAATGTGTAATTCAAATCTTCTGCGCGCCATAAACCCGTTAATGTGGCATCTGGAAAATATATTTGCCAGTTACCAGCACCCACGCCAATTATTGGGTATTTTTTAAATATTTCTACGCTTTTTTGCCACAACACTAATCGTTCATTATCCAACTCAACCTTGTTTTGAACTTTATCTGAAATGATTTCAGAATTATAATTTACCCCTTTAGTAATTATGGGTTTTAACGCCAATAAAAAAAATGCATTGGCAATAATTAAACAAACGCCAATGCTTATAACTATATTAAGTTTGACATTATCTAAAAATTTAATCTTAGTATAAATAAATATTACAAACGCTATACATATAACAATTGCTAAACCTAAAAAAACAGCCTTAGTATGAAGAAATAATAAAGTCAACAAACTAATAATTATAGCCAAAAGGCTCAACAATTTAAATATTTTAGTTGTTGTAAAACAACCCCTAACCAAAAAAAATAAATTCAAAAACAAAAAACTAGCGTATAAGTTTTTATGGCCATTAATACCTGTAATTCTATAAACAAAATCCTTATCTACTTTTTTTATTTCTATAAATTGATAGATAGCAAACCCCAAACCAATAAAAACTATGGCGATGCTAAATTTAGTTAATACATTTAATAATTCTTCTTTATCTCGTTTTAAAAAATAATACGTAAATAAAAACACCATAAACGCCAAGCATTGCTTTGATGATTCAAAAAGAGCTTCGCTTTTATTTTTAGCCCAAAGTATTGATAATACACTAAATGCGGTATAAAAAAAATAAAATAAAAGCACTGCATCCGTTTTAATTTCGATGTTATCATTATGCCTAAACATAAATAAAAGTACAATGAGCATAGTAACTGCTAACGATATAAACCTTGGCGTTAAAGTAAAATCAAGAATAAAAGGTGAAGTTATAAAGCACGATAATAGAATGCCTGTTATAAAAATTGTAAAAGCATTTATTTTACTCGTCTTCATATAAAAATAAAACCGCCTTGTATAACAAATTTAGTTGTTAACCAAGGCAGTTAAAAATAGTGTTATTCTTTTATTCTATAATAACAACTTTGGTTTTGGTAGTTTCAGTGGCAATAAAATAAATTCCGATTTTTAAACTGATTATTTTTGTCTCTAAACCTGGCTGTAAATATATTACACTTACTGTTTGCCCTAGTTCATTTGTGATAGTTGCTTTCTCATATAAATCAGATTTTATAATAAACTGGCCATTAGAAGGGTTGGGATATAACAGTAATTTATTTTTTACTACACTGCCATTATCTTTTATGCCTTGGCACGAACCTACATTTTGAGTATAGTTTTGAGAAGAGTAACAACCAAAACTATTTTTAGTACTAATTGTGTATGTAGTTGTAATTGTTGGCGAAATAACAACCGTAGTTGGCGTTGAAATAGTGTTTAAAGAATAAGTTGTTCCTGTACCTGAAATACTTAATGTAGCAGATTGCCCTACACAAAGTAAAGTAGTATTACTTGTAGCATTTATTATAGGAAGCGGATTTACACTTATAAAAACATTTGTTGAATTTGAACAAGCACCAAATAATCCGGTAATGTTATAATTACTATTTGCAAAAGGCGAAACTACAAATAACGATGGTGTACTAATTGTGTTTACAGAATACGAGGTGGCATTTCCAAAAATAGTAATTGAAGCCGAACTCCCATTACAGATTGTATAAGCACTTGCTGTTGCCGAAACGCTGGGTAATGGGCTCACTGTAACTAAAATAGTAGAGGTATTTGAACAAAAACCAATTGTACCAGTAACGCTATAGGTTGTGGTTACCGCTGGACTAGCATTAACAAAAGGCCCTGAAGTTGTATTAAGACCAGTGCCTGGCGACCAGTTATACGAAATAGTTGGGCTTGCCGCTAATATAGTTGAGCTTGCTTGTAAATTTGTAGATGAACCTTGACAAAAACTATTTGCCCCCGAAAAAGTAACAGTAGGCGTTTCAAAAACAGCCACGGTATATTGAGTCGCCGCACTTGTTCCGCTTCCATTGGTAGCTGTGCAATATACTGTATATACCCCATTACTATGCGGAAAAGCAATAGTTGTGTTTGCCATATTAGGCGTGCTTATTGTAACTCCCGCTCCAGGTGAAACAATCCAATTGTAAGATGTTGGCGAATTACTTGCAGATGTCGAAAAACCTGTTGGTACTGCTGGCGACGAACACACCGAACCTGAACCAATAATGGAATTCATAACGGGTACTTGAGCAAATGATTTTTCACAAAAAACAAAAATTGTAAATAAAAAAAATAAATAAGGTTTTTTCATGGTTTATAAATTATACCAAATATAGTAAAATATTTAAAAAAACAAAGTTTGGCTATATTAATATTTTGTTAAGCAATAAAATGTTTTAATTTATAACATACCCCCTATTTTTTAGAGTTTTTGTATAAAAAAATCATTTTTTTATTTGCACCCCCCCTTTTTTTGATATATTTTTGTCAAAAAAATAGATAATTTTCATTTACACCCCCTATAAAATCAAAAATTATGAGTACAAGACGAGTTTTAGCCATGCAAGATGTTGTAAAACGTACCCCAGTTCCGTTTAGCAACAACAACCAACAAGTTTCTCAATATTACGGAAGTAATGTATTTGGTTTAGATGCCATGCGTGAATTTCTTTCTGAAGAAGCATTTAACAGTATTCAAAATTCAATGCACCAAGGTACAATTGTTGAGCGCAAAATGGCTGATCAAGTAGCGGCCTGTATGAAAGCCTGGGCACAAAGCAAAGGTGTTACCCACTTTACGCACTGGTTTCAACCATTATCGGGCGCTACAGCCGAAAAGCATGATGGTTTTTTTGAACCCATTGAAGGCGGACGTGCCATCGAACGTTTCAGTGGAAATGCTTTAGTGCAACAAGAACCAGATGCTTCTTCTTTTCCAAACGGAGGCATTCGTAATACATTTGAAGCCCGTGGTTACACAGCTTGGGATCCAACATCGCCAGCCTTTATTTGGGGAGAAACTTTATGTATTCCAACCATTTTTATTTCTTACACCGGCGAATCTTTAGATTTTAAAACGCCATTATTAAAATCGTTACACGCTATTGATAAAGCTGCGACTGACGTTTGCCAGTACTTTGATAAAAACGTGACTAAAGTTATTGCAACTTTAGGTTGGGAGCAGGAATATTTTTTAGTGGATTCTGCTTTGTATAATATTCGTTACGATTTACAACAAACAGGCCGTACATTATTTGGACATGCACCTGCTAAAGGTCAGCAATTAGAGGATCATTACTGGGGTTCAATTCCTGAAAGGGTTTCGGCGTATATGCGTGATTTTGAATACGAAGCGCATTTATTAGGTATACCTGTTCGTACGCGTCATAACGAAGTTGCTCCTGCTCAATTTGAATGTGCGCCTGTGTTTGAAGAAACAAACTTAGCAGTAGATCATAATTTATTATTGATGGATGTGATGGAAAAAGTAGCCATTCGCCATAACTTTCGTGTATTAATGCACGAAAAACCCTATGCAGGCGTTAACGGTAGTGGCAAACACAACAATTGGAGTTTGGCCACCAACACAGGTAAAAATTTATTATCGCCAGGTAAAACCCCTAAAACAAATTTACAGTTCTTAACTTTCTTTATTAATACGGTTAAGGCGGTTTATGAACATGGAGATTTATTGCGCGCTTCTATTGCTTCGGCAAACAACGATCATCGCTTAGGTGCTAACGAAGCGCCGCCAGCAATTATGTCTGTTTTTTTGGGTGAGCAATTATCAAAAACGTTAGATGAATTAGAGAAAGCGATTCATAATGGCAAAATGAGCCCTGAAGAAAAAACAGCCTTAAAAATGAACATTGGACGTATTCCAGATATTTTATTAGATAATACAGATAGAAATAGAACTTCTCCTTTCGCTTTCACCGGAAATAAATTTGAATTCCGTGCAGTAGGCTCTTCTGCAAACTGCGGCGGACCAATGACAGTATTAAACGCTATTATGGCAGAGCAATTAGTAACATTTAAAAAAGATGTAGATGCCTTGATGAATAAAAAAGTTGAAAAAGACGAAGCTATTTTTCAAACTCTAAAAAAATATATTATTGAAAGTAAAAAAATTCGTTTTGAAGGAAATGGTTACGGAGATGCTTGGAAAGCAGAAGCTAAAAAACGCGGTTTAACCAATATATCAACAACACCCGGTGCTTTAGAGGCAATGATTTCTAAAAAAACATTAGCCATGTTTGAGTCTCAAGGTATTTTAAATCATCGCGAACAAGAAGCGCGTTACGAAATTGCTTTAGAAACATACACGAAGAAAATTCAAATCGAATCGCGTATTATTGCTGATATGGTGAGTAATCAAATCATTCCTGCGGCTTTAAACTATCAAAAAACATTGGTAGAATCGGTAAGAGGCATGAAAGAGATTATGACGCCTGCAGAGTTTAAAGTAGTTGCTAAAAGTCAGTTAGAATTAATTAAAGAAATTTCTGAAAAAGTAACCGTTATAAAAACAGAAGCAGATTTAATGACTGAAGAACGTAAAAAAGCAAACAATTTAGATACTGCTAAAAAACAAGCCCATTCGTATTGCGAAAAAGTAAAACCTTATTTTGAATCGATGCGATATAATGTAGATAAGCTGGAAGGTATTGTAGATGATGCTACTTGGCCACTACCTAAGTATAGAGAGATGTTATATTTAAGATAAACAATAATTGCTATTCTTAAAACGTTAAATCAAGTATCAAAATATCATCAATTTGTTCGTGGTGGCTTTCCATCCATTTTTCTAACTTATTTTTATAATAATTATTTGCTGTAGTTTTTTCAGAAACCCAATTTTTAAAATTTTGAGTGCCTAGTTTTTTATTTTCGCTTCCGCCTTTTTGATCAATAATTCCATCAGAATATAATGTCATTCTGGTTATTTCATCAAAATTATATGTTTGTTTTGTATAGGTGGCATTTTCAAAGTCATAATTAAGGGGGGTTGAATTAAACTTTACATTAACGGTCTCTTCTGTTTTTGTTTTAATTAAAATAGACTGCTGTATTCCTAAACAATCTATTTTTTTTAATTCAAAATCCATTTTAACTATAGACATTGTGCTCGAACTGTTAAGTTTTTTAGTTCCCGACTCTCGATAATCATAACTAAGTTCATTAATACGATGTGCTATTTTTTCAATATCAGTAATTGACTCATTTATAATTACTCTGTTAATGGTCGAAAAATAAGCAATTGAGCTTAAGCCAGCAGAAACACCATGACCAGCACAATCTACTAAAAGTAAAAACAAATGATGTTTAACTTTTATACTCACAAAAAAATCGCCGCTTACTTTTGCTTTGGGTAAGTTTAAAACTTCAACATCTTTAATACTTTCGCGTAATAATTTTTCGGAGGCATTAAAGTTTAACATTGATTTTTGTAAAAGCTCCGAATACTCAAGGTTTTCAGTTAATTGAGTGTTTAAATGGTTTACTTCTAATGTTTTTTTTCGTAAATAAAGTTGATTAGCAACTTGTTTTGATAAAGCAATTAGTGCTTTTTTTTGTTCATCGCTTAGTTTATTTGGGCTTGTATCTCCAACACATAAACTACCTAAGTTATAACCCTCCCCCACAGATATTGGATAACCCGCATAAAATCGTATGTTTAAGTCGCCAGTTACCATTGGGTTAGTTGCAAACCTATCATCTTTTAAAGTATCTTCTACCTCAAAAATTCCGTTTTGAAGGATTGTATGTCTGCAAAAAGATATTTCGCTTGGGCTAGAGTCAGCATCTATACCAGTTTTTGCTTTAAACCAATTTCGAGTTTCATCTATAAAACTAATTAAAACAATTGGCGTTTTACAAATACATTTTGCTAAAGTTATAATATCTTCATACTCTTCTTCTGGTAATGTATCTAAAATATCAAATTCCTTTAGGGCTTGAAGTCTGTTGGTGCTGGAAACGTTGTTATTTACTTTTTGCATAATTTATTTAGCATATATACGAAATATATAAGTGAATTTAAATAATAAATATAACTTATAACACCAAATTAATGTGAAAAAAATTTAAGAACTAAAATTTTACACATTTATGGGAATTAAAAAAATAGTTTCGAGTAAACTAGTAATGGCAATAGTAATGCCTTGAAAACAGTAGCTAAAAAAACAAGCGCGCACAAACTAAAAAAGGTAAATTTTAATTTTGAATAGATGCGTAAAATAAGACTGATAAATTAGAAGGCGATGATAGACGAGGCTAATCGTCAGTCACCTGCATACAAAGTGAGATTAAACTTAAGATAATACAACATCTAAAATAAACTCGTAAATTTACTTAACCCTGCGTTTAAGGGGGTATACATTTAATTTAACATTAAACAATTATGGCTACTTTTTTTGATGCCCTTTGCTCATCATGGCTTATTGCTGTTCCGATATTGATTGTGATTTTTTTAGTAATCTGTTTTACAATATTCAGAATACGATTTCAGAATGAAAGACTTAATTCTTTTTTCACAATAATTTTTATTTTAGTAATACCCGCCATAATTTTTACTTTTTCTTATTATGCAGGTTCGGTATATGGTTTTGGCTACGCCACTAATTTTAAAGCAAACCTAAATAATGAAAAATGGCTATGTTTTATTACTGAAGGCACTTTTAAAATGCACAATAGAGGACGAAGAAGTAGCGATATTAATTGCCGCATTAATGTTATAAATCCAAAAACGGGCGAAAGAATTTACCGAAAAGTATTGGGTGATTATAGCGAAGCTATAAAATTAAAAGGCGATACCTTATTGTATAAAGAGGGCGGGAGTTCTTTTGTACTATACGATATAAATAAAGGTGCCGAAATTGCTCATGTTTCTCATTGGAATTTGCAAGATAGCTTTAACGAATTTAGTAGTGGGGTAGATGAAATAAAGTATGGCAAGTATTCTGGCACATTGGAGGCAACTGCCAAAAACGGTAAAATGTATTACATCGATCCTTTTTTAATGAAACTATATACCGAAAATCCTAAACTAGATAAAGCGCATTATAGCAATGATGATGTGAGGGCTGAAACTTTTGATTTAAAAATAAGCAAAGATAATACGGTAGAGTTAAACCGAAAACACGATGGCGTTTTATTTGAATTGGTAGATGAGAATAAAAAAATAATTATTGCTGATGATCTTATTGAAGCAAGAATAATAGGGCATTCGTGGGAATTAAAACGCTATTTAATAGAAAGCTATGAAACAACAGAAAAAGATAATTTTATAATTAGTTGTTTTTCATACGAAGGTAAATTACTTTGGCAACTAAAACAAACCGCACTTGATGCCAATGATTTTTTTACAAAAGATAATACCTCGGGTAGCAGCCGCTATGCTGGTTACACTTCTACTATGGATACGCATCAAGTTGTAGCAGAAAATTTTGTTTTTACCATACAAGGCTTTGTGTTTTCTGTTGACATTAATTCAGGGAAATTAAATTGGAAAACGAGGTTGTAATCTTTAAACCCCACTCGCTACATCAAACAACTTACCCTCTTCAAAATAATTAGCCATAAATTGTATGCCCATTGGTAAACCATTGCTGTGTAAGCCACAAGGCACGCTAATAGCAGGCACACCAGCAATGTTAGCTTGTACGGTAAAAATATCTTCTAAATACATTTTAATTGGGTCGGCACTGTTTTTACCAAATTCGAAGGCGGTGCCTGGTGTGCTGGGCGTTACAATAAAATCGTAAGTATTTAAAATTTCTTTTGTTTTAGTATGAATTAAATTACGCACCTTTTGCCCTTTGGCATAATACGCATCGTAATACCCGCTACTTAATACAAAGGTACCCAACATAATACGGCGTTTTACTTCTGCACCAAAACCTTCGGAGCGCGATTTTTTATACGTACTTTCTAGATCACTAGCATTAGGGCTTCGGTAACCGTAATGTATGCCATCAAAACGCGATAAATTAGAAGAGGCTTCGGCAGTGGTTAATACATAATATGTTGGCACCAAAAAATCTAAATAGGGAAAACTCACCGCCTCAACGGTATGCCCATTTTCTTTTAATGTATTTAATGTTTTTAAAACCGCTTGTTTTACTTCGGGGTCAAGGCCATCAGCCTCTACACATTCTTTTAAATAAGCAATCTTATACTTTTTACCAGAATGTAATTGTTCAACATAATTCTCAACCTTGTGCGATGAAGAGGTGTTATCATTTCCATCTAATCCGCTAATAATTTGTGTAATTAATGCGGCATCTTCAACGGTTTTGGTAATAGGACCTATTTGATCGAACGACGAAGCATAAGCAATTAAACCATAGCGCGACACCCTACCATAAGTAGGTTTAAAGCCCACAGTACCCGTAAATGAAGCAGGCTGACGAATAGAGCCTCCCGTATCAGAACCTAAAGCAACGTGGCATAAATTAGCAGCCACTGCCACCGCCGAACCGCCCGAAGAACCACCAGGAACACATTTTTTATTTAATGGGTTTAATACATTGCCATAAGCAGAGTTTTCGTTGCTGCTTCCCATTGCAAATTCATCACAATTTAAACGCCCAATAATAATAGCATCTTCGGCTAACAGTTTTTCTACAACAGTTGCTGAGTAAAGCGATTCAAAGCCTTGTAAAATTTTTGACGAAGCCGATACTTTATGGTTTTTATAACAAATATTATCTTTTAAACCAATAATTACTCCCGCTAATTTGCCAGCTTTCCCTTGTTTTAATTTTTCATCAACCTGTTTGGCTTGCTCTAAGGCAGAGATTGAGAACACTTCTAAAAAAGCGTTTAAATCTGTATTGGCTTCAATATTTACAATAGCTTGGTTAACTAAATCAACACAAGTTGTACCGCCGTTTTTTAAATCGGCTTGTAATTTTTGTATGGTGTTAAATAAATACACAGTAATTTTTTTAAAAATAAAAGCGCCTAAGGCTTTACCAAAGACGCTTTAAAAATACAATTAAATTTTTTATTTCTTTTCTATTTCCGAACCTTCAGCCTCTGGCTTGCTTGCGTCTTTAAATTCTTTAACGCCACGGCCTAAACCCTTCATTAATTCTGGAATTTTTTTACCTCCAAATAATAACAATACAATTATTAAAACAATAATAATTTCTGATGGCCCCATGCCTAAAATACCTAATACAAATAATGATGTCATTTTAATTAATTTATGCTGTAAAGGTACTAATTTGTTCGGTATAAAAAAATACAAGGGTATTGGTTTAAAATAGTGGTAATTTCTGCCAAATAGTCTTTATATTTATAATTGGCACAATATGTGAAAATAATTAAAAGTACTTATATAAAATTACAATGATATATTATAACGATAACAACGATATAGAACTTAATCAAGCAATTGACGACGATGCCGATTTTATTCCGCTTTTAAGTAGCGAGGATGAAGATACCATGCAGAACGAAAAAGTACCCGATATTCTGCCAATATTACCGCTTCGTAATACTGTTTTGTTTCCTGGTGTTGTAATACCCATTACCGTAGGGCGCGATAAATCCATTCAACTTATAAAAGATTACAATAAAGGCGATAAAACCATTGGTGTAGTAGCGCAAACAAGTGATGGCATTGAAGACCCCACCACCGACGATTTACATAAAACAGGCACCGTAGCTTTTATTATTAAAATGCTGCGCATGCCTAATGGCGATACTACTATTATTATACAAGGAAAAAAACGTTTTAAAATAACCGAGTTTATTCAAACAGAACCTTATCATAAAGCAAAGGTAGTAGCGTTTGATGATAATCGCCCTCCAAAAACTGATAAAGAGTTCCAAGCCATCGTTTCTAATTTAAAAGAAACCTCACAACAAATTGTAAAGCTATCCCCCAATATACCAAGCGATGCGGGTTTTGCCATTAATAATATTGATAGTCCCACCTTTTTAGTAAATTTTATTAGCAATAATATGAATGCTAAAACCGACGACAAGCAAAAAATGTTAGAGGTACCCAATTTAAAAGAGCGTAGCATGTTGGTATTAGAATATTTGAATAAAGAGTTTCAAATGTTAGAGTTACGCAATCAAATTCAAAACAAAACCAAGCACGATTTAGATAAACAACAGCGCGATTACTTTTTAAATCAACAAATAAAAACCATACAAGAAGAATTAGGCGACGTTAACTTTGAGCAAGAAATTAGTAGTTACAAAGAAAAAGCAAAAGCAAAAAAATGGAGTGAGGATGTTCAAACTATTTTTGATAAACAAATCTCTAAACTTCAACGCATGAACCCCAATGCCGCTGAACATGGCATCCAAATAAATTATATTGAATTATTATTAGAACTGCCTTGGGACGACATTACAAAAGATAACTTTGATTTAAATCATGCGCAAACTATTTTAGACGAAGACCATTTTGGTTTAGAAAAAGTAAAAGAACGCATTATTGAACACTTAGCCGTTTTAAAACTTAAAGGCAATTTAAAATCGCCTATAATTTGTTTATATGGCTCTCCAGGCGTTGGTAAAACTAGCTTAGGTAAAAGCATTGCCAAAGCCTTAAATCGCAAATATGTACGCATGAGCTTGGGTGGTTTAAAAGACGAAAGTGAAATTAGAGGGCATCGTAAAACATACATTGGCGCTATGCCAGGGCGTATTTTACAAAACTTAAAAAAAGTACAAAGCAATAACCCTGTTTTTATTTTAGATGAAATTGATAAAATAGGGAGCGATCATCACGGCAACCCTTCATCGGCCTTATTAGAAGTATTAGACCCCGAACAAAATAGTACATTTTATGATAATTTTTTAGAGTTAGATTATGATTTAAGCAAGGTTATGTTTATTGCCACTTGTAATAACCTAAGCACAATACAGCCCGCCTTACGCGACCGTATGGAAATTATTGAAGTAAACGGCTACACCGTTGAAGAAAAATTAATGATTGCCAAAAACCATTTGTTACCTAAACAAGTAGAAGAAAGTGGTTTAAAAAAAGCACAATTAAAATTAAGCGATAAGGTAATAGAATACATTATTGAAAATTACACAGGCGAAAGTGGTGTACGTAACTTAGAAAAAAAATTAAGCAAAGTAGCGCGCAACATGGCGGTGCACATTGCTAAAAATGAAGATTTACCTAAAATTACCGAAGACGAAATTTTAAAAATACTAGGGCCATCGCACATAAAAAATAAATACCAAGGTAACGATATTGTGGGCGTGGTAACTGGTTTAGCATGGACACAAGTGGGAGGCGACATTTTATTTATTGAAACTAGCCTAAGCAAAACAAAAACTGGCAAGCTAACCTTAACTGGTAACTTAGGCGATGTAATGAAAGAAAGTGCTGTGTTAGCTTTAGAATATTTAAAAGCGCACCCACACTTAATTAATTTAACCACCGAAGAAATTGAACAACACAATGTTCATATTCACGTGCCCGAAGGCGCTACCCCAAAAGATGGGCCAAGTGCAGGTATAGCTATGCTTACCTCGTTAGCAAGTGCATTTACCAAACGTAAAGTAAAAAAAGCATTAGCCATGACGGGCGAAATTACCTTACGCGGAAAAGTATTGCCCGTAGGTGGAATAAAAGAAAAACTATTAGCCGCTAAACGTGCTGGCATTAAAGAAGTTATTTTATGTGCCGATAATAAAAAAGATGTTGACGACATTAAACCTGATTATTTAAAAGGTTTAACTTTTAATTATGTAGAGAGGATGGAAGAAGTGTTGGTATTAGCATTATTAAAGTAAAAATTTTTATTTTATCAACTGTTTTTTGCGATTTTAGAACCTCTTTGGGGGAGGTAAAATTAATAACCCTAATAATTTATTAAGTGAAAAACTATTTTCAAAAAAAACTATATGCCATTTCTATTTTGCCATTATGTTTTGTGGCAATACTTTGGTTTATTTTTTTAATTGGCTATCATAATAATATAAATCTTGTAAAATTTGGAGTATTACCCAGAGAAACCAATGGATTGTTGGGCATAATAACTTCTATTTTTATTCATGGCGATTTAGAGCACATAGCCTCCAATTCATTACCAATTATTGTATTGGGCATGTTATTGTTTTTCTTTTATAAAAAAATTGCCAAACAAACCTTTTTATGGATTTGGTTAATTAGCGGTGCTTGGCTTTGGATTGGTGGCCGTAATAGCCCAAATTATCCAATATATCATATTGGTGCAAGTACACTTATTTATGGTTTAGCTACTTTTTTATTTTTTAGTGGTGTGTTTCGCAAACACTTACGCTTAATGGTGGTTTCGGCATTAGTAGTTTTTTTATACGGCAGTATTATGTGGGGCATTTTTCCGTTTAAAAGCGAAATAAGTTGGGAGGGGCATTTATTTGGGGCTTTAGCCGGACTTTTGGTTGCCTTTAATTATCGAAAAGAAGGGCCACAAAAACGTGAACATGTATGGCAAGAAGAGGATGAAGAGGAGGTTGAGAACAACACCCCCGTTTTAGAAAACGAGGATTTAACAACCCCAAACAATAATGTTACTATAAATTATATTTATAAAAAAACAGAAGAGGATTAATTATTTTTTTGATTTAACAGCACTTCTTTTGCTGTTTTAATAGCAACAGCATTGTATTTTTTTTCAACGTAGGCTAGTACTTTATCTAACACTTCCTTACTTTGAGTATCTAATAAATTAATTTCTTTTATAAATACTTCTTGCATTGCAAACTCTTTAATAGCCTTTACTTGCTTGGGTATTTCGCCAAAAGCTAATTCTATTTTGCGCTCTTTATGCGCTGCCTTAAATTGCTCAATTTTTGTTTTAATAAGCTCATGGCATTTCACCACTTCGCTTTTACGTAATATTAAATTTGCATCGGCTTGTTGTTTTAAAGCATTAATATTTATGTAATGTATATCGTTATTTTTTACTACTAACTCATCAACATTTGCGGGTAGTCCTAAATCAATAATTACTTTTTTACTTTTTTCATTTATAAGTAAACTGGTATATAAACTAGCAGTAATAATGGGCTCAGTACTTGCTGTGCAAACAATTAATGCATCAAACCCACTTTTATGTGCGTATAATTCATTTAAGGTAAATGCTTTTCCGTTTAATGATTTTGCTAATTTTTGAGCATTAGCAAGGGTTCTATTAAACACAAAAAAGTTAGCAAATTTATGCTTTTGTAAATAGGTTGCCATTAAAGTATTGGTTTCGCCACTTCCAATAAATAAAATACGGGCTTCATTTTTAATGCCTAAGGCTCGCAATTGCCTGTAGGCAAGCGATACAATTGACACTGGATTTTTTGCAATATCGGTGGTGGTATAAATTTCTTTTGCGGTTTCAATAGTTTGCTTTATTAATAAGCGTGTAAAATCGCCCGTTAATCCTAATAAATTACAAAAATCATACGCCTTACGTACTTGAGTAATTATTTCACGTTCTCCTACTACCAGGCTTTCTAACGATGAGGCTACTTTTAAAATATGTTCAACAGCGTCATCACCGCTAAAAACCTCAGCATTATTGCTAAGGTTATCTAACTCTACATTATTCAACTTGCCATTAATATATAATAAAAGTTCCTTTATTAAAGGTGTGTTGATTTCGTGTTCAGCTTTAATAAAAAATTCAACTCTATTACAAGTATTTAAAAATAAAAATTCGTTAAAGCCAAAGTTTAGTTTTAAAGCCCCTAAAATTGCGGTTTGCTCATCGTAATTTAATTGCAATTTTCCAATTAAATTAAGTGGTAAAGCTTGGTGAGTAAAGGCTATAATTTTAAAATCGTTCACGTTTATATACCGCAAATATGGTATAAAATTGCTGTTTATTTGTCATATAAATGTCATACAGTAAAAGGCAAAAGGTTTTATTGTTTGCTATTTTTATTTATATTTACCTATTGATTTAATAAACTATGAGCGATAAGCAAAAAACCATAAAACAAGCCGTTTCAGTTACTGGTGTTGGTTTACACACAGGCAAAGCAGTAACAATTACCTTTCATCCTGCCCCCATAAATCATTGGTATAAATTTCAACGTACCGATGTCGAAGGGCAACCTATTATTGATGCAGATGCTGATTTAGTAGTTGATACAAGCCGTGGCACTACTTTAGAAAAAAATGGTGTGCGGATTTATACAACCGAACATGTATTGGCAGCCCTTGTTGGCTTGGGTATTGATAATTGTTTAATACAAATGACCGAGGCAGAAATGCCAATAATGGATGGCAGTAGTTGGAAATTTATAGAGGCTTTAGAAGCCGCCGAAATTGAAGAGCAAGATGCTGAAAGGGATTATTTTGAATTAAGCGAAAATTTAACCTACGAAGATCCTATTAAAAAAGTAGAAATGTTGGCCGTGCCACAAGATGCTTACCGCTGCACTGTGATGGTAGATTACAACAGCGAAGTATTAGGCACACAACACGCAGGTATTTACAATATATCGCAATTTAAAACCGAAATTAGTAAATGCCGCACCTTTGTTTTTTTACACGAATTAGAAGCTTTACTAGAACACAATTTAATTAAAGGAGGCGATTTAGATAATGCCATTGTGTTGGTGGATAAAGAAGTACCAAAAGAAAAACTAGATTACTTAAAAAAAGTATTTAAAAAAGAACATGTTGAGGTAAAAGGCAAAGGTGTTTTAAACAATACCGCTTTACATTTTTATAACGAACCCGCTCGCCACAAATTATTAGATATTATTGGCGATTTAGCCTTGGTTGGCAAACCCTTAAAAATTCATGTATTGGCGGCTCGCCCTGGACATGCTGGTAATATAGCCTTTGCTAAAAAAATTAAAGAATCTATTAAAAAACAAAAAACCGAAAAAGATTATCCTAAAATAGATTTAAATGCGCCACCCCTTTTAAATATTACCGATATTATGAAAATTTTACCTCACCGCCAGCCTATGCTGTTGGTAGATAAAATTATGGAACTATCGGCAGAACATGTAATTGGTGTAAAAAATGTAACCTTAAACGAAGAGTTTTTTAAAGGTCATTTTCCAGATAATCCTGTAATGCCAGGCGTAATGCTTATTGAAGCCATGGCACAATGCGGTGGCGTGTTGGTTTTAAAAACAGTACCCGACCCAGAAAATTACCTAACCTATTTTATGAAAATTGATGGCGTTAAGTTTAAGAAAATGGTAATTCCGGGCGATACCGTTGTGTTTAGTTTAGTATTAGTTACTCCCATTCGCCGTGGTATTTGCCACATGCGTGGTGTAGCGTATGTTGCTAACAAGCCTGTAATGGAAGCGGAAATGATGGCGCAAATTGTAAAAGTAAAAGGATTAGAAACCCCAATTTTAGCGAGTTAAATTCGTATATGATTTCAAACTTAGCATCCATAAGCCCAAAAGCAAAAATTGGAAAAAACGTAACTATTTCGGCATTTGCAACCATTTTTGAAGATGTTGAAATTGGCGACAATACATTTATTCATCCTAACGTTGTTATTTACCCCGATACAATTATTGGAAACGATTGCAAAATTTTTCCAGGTGCCGTAATTGGTATTGTTAATCAAGATTTAAAATACAAAGGCGAAAAATCAAACACCGTAATTGGCAATAATACTACTATTAGAGAGTACGCCACCATTCACAAAGGCACTGCAGATAGAATGACGACCAAGGTTGGTAACAATTGTTTAATTATGTGTTACACGCATTTGGGACACGATTGTGCGATTGGCAATAATGTTATAATCGCCAATAACGGTAGCCTTGCAGGGCATATTACTGTTGAAGACTTTGTAATTATTGAAGGCGTTGTAGCTGCTCAACAATTTGTAACCATTGGTGCGCATAGTTTTGTAGCGGGCGCATCGTTAATTCGCAAAAGTATTCCGCCATATATTAGAGTAGCACGCGAACCCTTACAATTTATTGGCGTAAACACTATTGGTTTGGCTAGGCGAGGCTTTGACAAAGAGGTAATAAAACAAATAGAAGATATTTACAGAATTATTTTTGTTCGTGGGCATAACATTAGCAATGCGTTAGATATTGTAGAAACCGAAATGCCCGAAACCCCAATTAGAACCGAGATTTTAAACTTTATAAAAAATCAAAAAGACGGAATTGTAAAAGGGATATAATACTGTTAATTGTAAATTGTTGAGTGATGATTTATAATTCAAAATTAAAAATTAAAAATTCCCATAAGTGATCTCAATTTCTTTAAATAATATTGGCAAAAAATTTAATCGCGAATGGATTTTTAGAAATCTTAATTATCACATTTTAGCCAACGATAAGTTAGTTATTTTAGGCGGAAATGGCTCTGGTAAATCTACCTTATTACAAATTATTAGTGGTTTTGTTTCGCCTAACGAAGGCACGATAGAGGCTAGTCAGCCATCCCAAACTGTTAAACAACCAATTATCAATCAGCAATCATCAATCCTAAATCCACAACACATTTCCTTTGCCTCGCCCTATATACAACTTATCGAAGATTTTACATTAACCGAAATTATCGAACACTCCTCTCTTTTTAAACCCTTTATAAATAAATTATCTACCACTCAAATTATCGAAATGATAGAGCTTTCTCACGCTAAAAATAAATTTATTAAACAATTTAGTAGCGGTATGAAACAGCGTTTAAAGTTAGGTTTAGCCATTTTAGCCGATACGCCTTTGTTATTGTTGGATGAGCCTGTTTCTAACTTAGATAAAAATGCCATTGAATGGTACAAAAATTTAATACTGAATTACACTACAAACCGCACCGTTATTGTTTGCTCAAATGCCATTACCCAAGAGCATTTTTTTTGCACCAAGCAGTTAAATGTTTCTGATTTTAAAAAATAAATTTCTTAACTTTATACAATGCAAGTACAACAACTTTATACAAACTGTTTGGCTCAAGGCGCTTACTACATTTCGCATAATGGCGAAGCTGCAATTATTGATCCTTTGCGCGAAACCCAACCTTACCTAAATTTATTAAAACAAAATAACGATACTTTAAAATATATTTTTGAAACCCATTTTCATGCCGATTTTGTAAGTGGACATGTAGATTTAGCAGAAGCTACACATGCACAAATTGTGTTTGGCCCCAATGCCCAAACTACCTACAAAAGTTACAACGCAAAAGATAATGAAGAATTTAAAATAGGTGGCTTAACCCTAAAAGCATTGCACACGCCCGGACACACCTTAGAAAGCACAACGTATTTATTATTAGATGAAAATAACAAACCACACTGCATTTTTACAGGCGATACCCTTTTTATTGGCGATGTAGGTAGACCCGATTTGGCCATAAAATCAACACTTACACAAGAAGATTTAGCAGGCATGCTATACGAAAGTCTACGTAATAAAATACTTCCATTACCAGATGATATTATTGTTTATCCTGCACACGGCGCAGGAAGTTCGTGTGGAAAAAATATGAGTAAGGAAACATTTGATACTTTGGGTAACCAAAAAAAGGTAAATTATGCTTTACAAAATATTAGCAAAAACGAATTTATTGCAGAGTTAACTACTGGTATTTTACCTGCCCCACAATACTTTGCTAAAAACGCTAACTTAAATAAACAAGGCTATAAAAATTTTAATACGGTAATGCAAAACGGTGCAAAGTCGCAAACCGTTAGTGAGTTTGAAAAAATTATTGCTGAACAACAACCCCTAATTTTAGATGTTAGAACAGCAGCCGAATTTTCTGTAGGCCATATTCCAAACGCATTATTTATAGGGATTGATGGGCAATTTGCACCTTGGGTGGGTACTTTAATTAGTAATATTAATCAACCTATTTTAATTGTAGCGCCCATTGGCCGAGAAGAAGAAACCGTTATGAGATTGTCGCGTGTGGGTTACGATAATTGCTTGGGTTATTTACATGGAGGCTTTGAAAGCTGGCAACAGGCCAATAAACCAATTGCAACCATTCAAAATATAAATGCGGACAGTTTTTCTAAACTAAATGCAGATGGAATATGTACCTTAGATGTTCGTAAACCAAACGAATTTGCAGGCGGCCATTTAACCTTTGCAGAGAGTCAGCCACTTGACTTTATAAATAACTGGAAAGATACTTTAGATAAAACAAAACCTTATTATATACATTGTGCGGGCGGCTTACGTAGTATGATTGCCGCTTCTATTTTAAAAGCAAACGGCTACCAACATTTAATAAATATTGAAGGTGGTTATGGCGCTTTAAGTAAAACTACACTCGAAAGTGTAAAAGATATTTAATGTTTTTTTATAATTAAAATCACACAAACTATTATTCTAAAATGAAAACTACCGAAGCAGATTCGCATTACACTAATTTAGAACAAATGAGTGTGTTACAACTTTTAACCAATATAAATACCGAAGATAAAACAGTACCCAATGCTATTGAAAAAGCAATACCTCAGCTTGAAAAATTAGTAATAGTGGTAGCGCAAAAAATGCAAAACGCTGGCAGGCTGTTTTATATTGGCGCTGGCACAAGTGGCAGGTTAGGAATTGTAGATGCTAGCGAATGCCCACCAACTTACGGCATAGAACAGGGCAAAGTAATAGGCATCATTGCGGGTGGTGACGAAGCCATTCGCAAAGCTGTAGAATTTGCCGAAGACGATGTAAACCAAGGTTGGGAAGATTTAAAAACACACAATATTAATAATAACGATATTGTTGTGGGCATTGCTGCTTCGGGTGGAACACCTTATGTAGTAGGCGCATTACAAAACTGTAATATCAATAATATTACTACAGCCTGTATTGTGTGTAATAGCAACAGTAAAATTGCCGAAGTCAGTAATTATCCCGTAGAAGTTGTAGTAGGTCCCGAATTTGTAACAGGAAGCACACGCATGAAAAGCGGTACCGCCCAAAAGCTGGTTTTAAATATGCTTAGCACAAGTGTTATGATTAAACTGGGGCGTGTAAAGGGAAATAAAATGGTAGATATGCAATTAAGCAATAATAAATTAGTAGATAGGGGCACGCAAATGCTAATGAAAAATACCGGCACAGCTGATTATGAAGAAGCTAAAGCTTTATTAATAAAGCATGGCAGTGTTAGAAAAGCCACGGAGGCATTAAATAGATAGATTACTGATTAACAAAAATACTAACGACTAGTACTTAAACTCTTTTTGAATAATCACAAAAAAAACTTATATTTGTTACTCTAAAAATTTAAAAATTATATGATTGATTTAACAGGAATTATTTCTATTTCAGGCCAACCAGGTTTATTTAAAATTATTGCACAAAGCAAAAACGGTATTATTGTTGAAGGCTTAGCGGATAAAAAGCGTTTAAACATATACGCTTCTACTAAAGTTTCAACTTTATCAGATATTAGTATGTTTACAACTAGTGATGATAAGCCCATTGAAGCAATTATGACGTCGGTATTTGAAAAAGAAAAAGGCGGTGTTGCAGTTGATAATAAGGCAGATGATAAGGCTATAGAAGCTTATTTTGCACAAGTATTGCCCGATTACGATAAGGAACGTGTGTATGTGAGTAATATGCGTAAACTATTTGTGTGGTATAATACATTACAAACTACTGGTAATTTAAAAGAAAAAGAAGAAAAAAAGGAAGGTGAAGAAAAAACAAAAACAGCAAAAGCTGTTGATGCAAATTCTGCTGCCAGAAAAACCACTACTAAAAAAGATGGCATTAAAGCCAAAACTATTGCTGGAAACAAAAAAACAACTGGTGTTAGAAAAACAGGTACAGCATAATATTTTATATTAAATTTCAAATAAAAAAAGCAACGTAACGTTGCTTTTTTTATTTGAAAGAATTGTATGTTGTAATTATCTATTTTCTCTTTAAAACTGCTTCAACGGCGTTTACAATATTCACAGTATCTAAACCATACTTTGTCATTAATTCATCAGGCGTTCCGCTTTCTCCAAAACTATCATTTACAGCTACAAACTCTTGTGGTGTTGGGTTATGGCGAGATAACAATTGCGCTACGCTGTCTCCTAATCCACCATTCATTTGATGTTCTTCGGCAGTAACTACACATTTTGTTTTTGCAATTGATTTTAAAATGGCCTCACTATCTAAAGGTTTAATGGTATGAATATTTATTACCTCAGCACTAATGCCTTTTGCTGCTAATAGTTCGCCAGCTTCAATGGCTTTCCATACTAAATGACCCGTTGCAATAATGGTTACATCCGTTCCTTCATTTAATAATACTGCTTTTCCAATTTCAAATTTTTGGTCGGCTGCTGTAAAGTTTGGCACTGTTGGTCTTCCAAAACGTAAATACACTGGCCCATCGTAATTAGCAATAGCAATGGTTGCGGCCTTTGTTTGGTTATAATCGCAAGGGTTAATCACTACCATGTGTGGTAACATTTTCATTAATCCAATATCTTCTAGTATTTGGTGAGTAGCGCCATCTTCGCCTAAGGTAAGGCCTGCATGCGATGCACATATTTTTACATTTTTATGTGAGTAAGCAATACTTTGGCGGATTTGGTCGTACACTCTACCCGTGCTAAAATTAGCAAAAGTGCCTGTAAACGGAATTTTACCTCCAATAGTTAAACCAGCGGCAATGCCCATCATATTTGCTTCGGCAATACCAATTTGAAAAAATCGATCAGGATATTCTTTTTCAAAAGCATCCATTTTTAAAGAGCCTGTTAAATCGGCACACAAAGCAACTACATTTGGATTTGTTTTTCCAAGTTCAGATAAGCCAGCACCAAAGCCTGAGCGCGTGTCTTTTTTTTCGGTATAGGTATATTTTTTCATTTTCTTTATTTATACTTTTTTATATTTTAAATCTCAACTCCGTTCTGTAGTACAAAGGCTTTATCATCTTGAGCGTAGTCGAAAGATGATTCGGCATTTATTTTTTGTTTTATTCCACTTCGACTGCTCTCAGCACAGGGCTCTGCGTAACGGTAGTTTAATTTAAACTAACGGTTTGTGGCATTGCGCTTTTAACTTCAAAATTTCGTTCAATTGTTTTAGTTGTTTCTTTTGCAAAATCGTATCTAAACACGGCTTTATATTTTCCAGGTTGTAAATATATAATTTCGTTTTGTAATGTGTTATTTAAGTTACACACCCAGGTTACTGTTTTTCCATCATCGGTATAAACGCTGCCATAGCCGGTACCTAATTTAGCAAACAACACATTGCCACTGGTGGGTATTTTTATAGTGTTGGTGGTGCTTTGTTTAATGTCAACATCTTTTAAATAAATACGAGGTAGCGTTAATATCTCTAAATCATATTTGCCAACAATATATTTTTCGAGTTTACCAAAATCTTGCACATTTAGCGTTTTTAAATGGCCTTGTTTTCTTACAACGGTTGTAGGGTAATATTTACTAATAGCGCCATCTAATTCTAATTTTAAAAATCCTTGCGGCGCGTCTACTGGAATAATATTGTGTTTACCTTTTATGATGGCAATGTTTTTTTTCTCTTGTGGCGGAATGGTATGAACCACCAAATCGTAATTAATATCGGGGTTAAGTACCAGTGTATCGGGGTTGCCACGGTGATTAATAGTGTGTAAATAATTGTATTTTACATTTGTAGTTCCTGCTTCATAAAAAGTCATATCTACATCTGTTTCTGTAGGTTTTTTTAAAATGTCTAATAAATCAACTTGTATGGTTGTTTGGGTAATGGCTTCGGTTAAAACTAATTTTAAAACATCTTTAAAATTAGCCTCGTTACTTACGTCGTAAAATTTACCCATGCAACCAAACACATCGGCAAATTTTACATCTAAACCCACACCAATTACAAAAGGGCGCAAAAAAATTCCTTTTTTTTGTAAATCAATACTTACTTGGCAAGGGTTGCCGCCACACTCTTCAATACCATCGGTAATTAAAATAACAATGTTACGCACATTACTTTTGGGCGTAAAATCGTTAACGCATTCGCCTAACGAATAGGCAATTGGCGTGGTTCCCAAAGGTTCTAATTTTTGAATGCGTTGTTTTATTTTTAAGCTATTTGTTTTTGCATCGGCAAAGGCCACTTCTAATTTTGTGTCTTTACAATTTCTATCAGGCTTAAAAAAAGTGGTGTGTCCGTAGCAACGCAGGGCTAATTCAAGATTTGGTAGGTTTTGCAAACTGTCTAAAAACTCGCCCATTACCTTTTTAGCAACTTCTATTTTTATATTACTATTCCAAGGCGCATACATGCTGTAGCTATCATCAAAAATAAATAGGATGCGATTGGCTACCTGACCATTAAAAATTAAAAATGATAGATTAAAAATTAAAAATAACAACTTAGTGTTTAGTTTTAAGTATTTAGTTTTTAATATAAGTTTCCGTAAATTAATCATATATGCTTTATTAAAAACTAAGAACTAAACATTAAAAATTCACTAAATTTTAATAATCTCCCAAAGTTTCTTCTAATTGCGCTAAGGCTTTTTGCAACTGCTCGTCGTTAGGCGAACTACCGTGCCATTTGTGGGTTCCCATCATATAATCAACGCCTTGCCCCATTTCGGTTTTCATTAAAATAATAATAGGTTTACCTTTACCTAAATAGGTTTTGGCTTCGTTTAACGATGCTATTACTTTTTCAATATCGTTTCCAAAATGATTTTCTAAAACAGTAAATCCAAAAGCTTCAAATTTTGCTTTTAAATTTCCTAGAGATAAAACTTTATCTACATCGCCATCAATCTGTCTGCCATTATAATCAACAGTAGCAATATAATTATCTACTTTATTAGCAGCGGCATACATGGCGGCTTCCCAAATTTGTCCTTCTTGCAATTCACCATCGCCATGTAAAGAATAAATGGTGCTTTTATCTCCGTTTAATTTTTTTGCCAATGCAGCGCCAATAGCCACACTCATGCCTTGCCCTAACGAACCACTAGCAATTCTAATACCCGGCAAACCCTCGTGCGTTGTTGGATGCCCCTGTAAGCGCGTGTTTAATTTACGAAACGTTTTTAATTCTTTAACCGGAAAATAACCCGAACGCGCTAAAACACTATAAAAAACAGGAGATATGTGCCCGTTACTTAAAAAAAACAAATCTTCGTTTTTACCATCCATGGTAAAGTTGCTTGGGTTGTGGTGCATTACCTCTTTATATAACGCCACAAAAAACTCAACACAGCCTAACGAACCGCCAGGATGCCCAGAACTAACGGCATGTACCATTCTTACAATATCGCGACGTACTTGCGTACATAAATTTTTTAACTGAATACTATCTTGCATAATTTTTATTGAACGACAAAAGTAGATTAAATATTTTGTTTTAAATTACTTTGTTAAAAAACAAAGCTATCTGTTAAAAACTCAATAAATACAACGGTTTTAATAATTTAAAAAATAGAAATAGATATGGTATATTTGCAGATTAAATTTTTTATAAAATGATTAAAAATGGTTTGATTTTATTTGTTTGTTTTATAGTTTTTTGTTGTAAGAAAAAAACCTCTGAACCGTTGGGTCATGCTCCTGAATTTTATTCAGTTAATTGTAATGTAATTAGTTACGATTCTTTAGGAAATATTGATGGGAACAATGTTGGTTTAACTGTTAATTTTTTACATGCTTACAGTATTTCAACAAATGATTATTCAACAGTAACTAATTCAGGAGGAATTGCAGTTTTTAATAATATTTCATCGAATTCTTATGTCCCAACTATAAATAAAATAGGCTATGACTATGCTCCTTTAATTATTAGTTCTAATGGCCCATCTAGTATAGTAAATATAAACATTCCCTTCGCAAAACAATCGCCCTATAAAATGGATACCTTAATTGGAGCTATTTATAATAAAGATTCTATTACACTTACGTTTAACTTAAGTAAACCTATTCCCGCTGGTAAATTTGTAAAATTAGCAGTAATAACGGGTACTAACAATGGCTTAAATCCAAACGATTTTACTTCGGTTGATATTGTAAACCTTACTTCTCCAAATATTAATAAATTAAACATTGCTAAATTACCTAATTTAGTTGCTGCTATTGCCACTCTATCAAACACAAGTTTTTATGTAAATGCAATACCTGTTACCTATGGTAATTATTATAGCAATTTATTATTTAAATCGGTATTACTGGGCGATAATTTATACTACAAAAACAATTTAATATTTTTAAAAAACTGGTAACTAAAAAAATAATCTTATGGCTTTAAAGTGCGGAATTGTTGGGCTTCCCAACGTTGGTAAATCAACTTTATTTAATTGTTTAAGCAATGCAAAAGCACAGGCGGCTAATTTTCCGTTTTGTACTATAGACCCTAATGTGGGAACTATTACTGTGCCCGACGAGCGCTTAAATAAATTAGCAGAATTAGTAAAGCCACAAAACATTTTACCAACAACGGTTGAAATAGTTGATATTGCTGGCTTAGTAAAAGGTGCCAGTAAGGGCGAGGGTTTAGGAAATAAATTTTTAGGAAACATTCGCGAGTGTAATGCTATACTACACGTGTTACGTTGTTTTGATGATGACAACGTGATACACGTTGATGGCAAGGTAAACCCCGTAGCCGACAAAGAAATTATTGATACCGAATTACAATTAAAAGATTTAGAAAGTGTAGATGCTAAACTTAAAAAGTTTGAAAAAGCCGCTAAAGTTGGTAACGATAAAGATGCTGTTAAAGTTTACAACACCCTTTTAAAGGTGAAAGAAACTTTAGAAAGTGGTCAATCTGTCCGCGCCTGTGCTTTAGAAGATAGCCAACTAGAGCATATTGCCGATTTACATTTACTAACTATTAAGCC